>BNTT01000105.1 GCA_025996815.1 Bacteroidia bacterium | reverse complement strand
TGGTGTGGTTGCCCTGCAAAATTTATTCATCTATCATATTTTAAAATAATTATTTGTAACTTTGCAGCGTTAAATTTGCAAAAATAAATTGACAATGAAAAAAATAGCACTCATTTTAAGCACTCTTGCATTACTTGCAAGTGGTTGTGGGAACAAAAAAGTTCCTGTTGATGACAGTACATTACTTGTTTATGCATTACCTGTTGATGCATTACCTTTTGATTACAGTACATTACCTACCAGATGGATAGAATTGGTACACACAGGTATAGATGGCGAATTTGCCGTCTGTAATAGAGCAGATGAGGTGCTAATAGAGGGAAATGAATTAGTCTTTTTGGATCTTACTTGGGATGAAGGTGCAGCATGGTCTGAAGAAATTTTAGACTCATATCAAATAAACGATACTATTGTACTTAATCTAAAAAATGATTCGAGGAAAATTGTTTGGATAGATCGCGAAAGAGGAGTTGCTGAATGGCTTGACGAACTCAATAATGTTTATACATTTGTTACAAATGAGAACTTGTCAAAGTTTCCAAAAATAAACTGTTACGGCGTAACAGAAGAGGAAATAAGACTTGTCGATGTTGAAACCAAATCAAAAAATCCTGAAGATTTGGTGTGCTCCGACGATTCTATTTTTGAAAAAACTACAGGCGATTTGAATAAAGACGGCGAAGATGATTGCGTGATACTCACAAAACAAAGAGAAAAGAGTGCTTTTGTACCAGACGAATATTATGGCGAATTAAACACTAACCGTCGTGGAATTGTAATCGCATTCAAAGAGGGCGAAGAATACAATACCGTTTTGGCATTTCCTGAATGTTTTCCGGCCGAACATCCGGAAGACGCCGGTTATGTTGCCGCTGAAATCAAAAAAGGCAATTTGCTAATTCATTTCGGATACGGTAGATATGGTTGGTGCCGATACACTTTTCGTTATCGAAACAGTGCTTTTGAGTTGATTGGCTATGACAAATCCAGCAGCAACGGACCTGTTGAAGAAAGTATTATTAGTATCAATTTCCTAACGAAAAAGAAACAAGAGTTAGTCAATACCGATCCTGAAGCAGACAGCGGAGGCGAAGTGTTTGAGGAAACTTGGAAAGACATTGAGCTGACAAACGGTATTGTAAAATTAACTGACATCCGTGATTTTGATGAATTTCGTATTAACAGTTGCTATGTCGAAAAATGAAAACCAAAAGCAAAAGTTACAAATTTTTTTCTTAACTTTGTAGCCTGAAAAAATAGAATTTATGGCTCAAATGAAAAATATCGCCATTGTGGCGGGCGGCTATTCGTCGGAAAGCGTTGTGTCGCTGAAAAGTGCGGAGGGTATTTACTCTTTTATTGACAAGGGGAAATACAATTTGTATATCGTGCTGATTACTAAGGACAAGTGGGTGGTGCAACCGAACGGTGAGGTGATTGACAAAAACGACTTTTCGTTTATGCACAACGGCGAAAAAATCCGATTTGACTTTGCCTATATCACCATTCACGGCACGCCGGGCGAAAACGGGCTGCTGCAAGGCTATTTGGATATGCTGGGCATTCCCTATTCCTGCTGCGGCGTGGGGGCGGCGGCGCTCACGTTCAACAAGTTTTATTGCGTCAATTATTTGCGCAATTTCGGGGTGAAAACGGCGCAGTCGGTGCTTGTGCGCAAAAATGCTCAACGTGCGCCATCGTCTATCATCGACGAGTTGGGATTACCCGTTTTTGTGAAGCCCAACGACGGCGGCTCAAGTTTCGGGACAACCAAAGTGCACACCGCGGAAGAGTTGCAACCCGCTATCGATGAGGCATTTAAGGAGGGGCAGGAGGTGATGGTAGAACGTTTTATGCCGGGCACCGAGGTAACGTGTGGCTGCTATAAAACGAAAAACAGAACGGTCGTTTTCCCCATCACGGAGGTGGTAACGAAAAATGAGTTTTTCGATTACAACGCCAAATATAACTTGGAAAGCGACGAAATCACGCCGGCACGCATCTCTCAGGCGTTGACGGACGAGATACAAGCCCTGACCTCGAAAATCTACGATTTGGTGGGCGCACAGGGCATTATTCGCGTGGATTATATCATCTCGGAGGCGGGCATTGTGCGTATGCTGGAGGTGAACACCACGCCGGGGATGACTGCCACAAGTTTTATTCCGCAGCAGGTGCGGGCGGCAGGCTTGGATATTAAAGATGTAATGACTGAAATTATTGAAAATAATGGAAACAACAGACGTATTTGACAACATTCGCGCGTATCGCGACGACGAAACGCAACACATCGTGGAAATTCTTTTGCAAGACCCTGAGTTTAAGCGTATTATCGGCATTGTGATAGAGCGCGTTTTTCCGCAGATGACTTGGGAAAGTTTTTGCCAACTGATGCGCTCCTACAAGACGATGACTGAATTTCAGACGGATATTGTCCGCCGGTTTGTGTTCGACTTGGTGGGTGGAGCCTCCGACAGTTTAGACAGTTCGGGGCTGGAAAATGTGGTGCCGGAGCGGGCTAACGTCTTCATTTCCAACCATCGCGACATCATTTTGGATGCCTCGCTGGTCAGCACGTTGCTGTGCAAGCACGGTCTGGATATGACGGAGATTGCCATTGGCGACAACCTGCTGGTTCGTCCGTGGATAGAACATCTCGTGCGCCTCAATCGGAGTTTTATCGTCCGGCGCGGCATTTCCGGTCGGCAGATGTTGGAAAATTCAACCCTCCTGTCGAAATACATCCACGACACCATCGAAAACCGCCACCGCCCCATCTGGATAGCCCAGCGGGAGGGTCGCGCCAAAGATTCCAACGACCGCACGCAGGAGAGCGTCCTGAAAATGCTCGCCATGGGCGGTGAAGGCAACTTCGTAGAAAGCCTCAAGTCGCTGAACATCATCCCCGTGTCGCTGTCCTACGAATACGACCCCTGCGACTATCTGAAAGCAAAAGAATTTCAGCAAAAACGCGACACCCCCGATTTCTCAAAATCAGCCAAAGACGATATGGACAGCATGGAAATGGGCATGTTTGGCTACAAGGGGCGCGTCCACATCCGCTACGGGAAAGTTATCAACAGCGACCTCGAAAAAATCGACCCCACACTGTCGAGAAACGAACAAACCGCGGAGGCAGCCCGCCTGATAGATGCCGAAATTTTCCGCAACTACACCCTCTATCCGGGCAATTACATCGCCTACAACCGCCTGTGGGGGCAGGGCGCGTGTGCAAACAAATACACCGCCGCCGACATCAAAGTCTTCGACACCTACCTCGACAAGCACCTCGAAAAAATAGACCTACCCAACAAAGACCTCCCCTTTCTGAGAGAAAAACTCCTGACCATGTATGCCTATCCGGTGAAAAATCACAAATCTATTTGAACGTGATATGAAATGGTCAGAATTGAGAAGAATTGCAGAGAAAAATGGTTGGGTACTTGATAGACACGGGGGGAGGCACGATATTTATGTACACCCGGAAAAGGATTATCCAATCGAAATTGAACGACACGATTCGCAGGAAGTGAGAACAGGATTGTATTATAGATTAAAAAAGCAGATAGAGTTTTGATTTTATCTGCAAAAAAAAATATAAATATGAAAGCAACAGCATTGATTGAGAGGGGAAAAGACGGTACTTTTGGCATTTTCACATCTGATATTAACAGTGTGATTATTGGAGAAGGAAATACTGTAGCGGAAGCTAAGGCTGATTTTGAAAATTCGGTTAAGGAAATTTTTGAAATGTATGCAGAAGAAGGAAAAAACTTACCGGATGAATTGAAAAATGTGGAGTTTGTGTATAAATACGACATGACCTCCATGTTCGATTATTACGATTGGATAAATGTAACAAAAATTGAAAATCCCTTACATCAGTTAGGTAACGAAATGGCAGCAATCAGACTTTGAATTGCCATACAGACACCGATTCGCTTTAATTGCCCCCACCCCCACCGCTGCTTTCGCCGCCGCCGGAATTGCCGCCGCCCATGTTGTCGTCATTGGAGATGCCGCGCGATACTTTTTTGATTTGCGCCTTCATTTCGCCGAAGCGGAAGTTTATGTTTATGCCGAAGCGGGTGTTTTGGTTGCGCCAGTTGGTGCTTTCCATCACAAAATCGGACGTTTTAGTGGTGTTGGTCGATTTCATCCGGTTCGTGAATGGGTTGTCGATGAACGCCCGAAAAGTGAGCCTTTTATTCAACAGCGACTTGGAGGCAGACAGCCCGTAGCCATAGTATATGCCGCCTTTCCCTTGCAACTGAATCCATGGGGTTTGGTAATACTCATAGACATTTAGTACGAAATCTTTGGGCAAAGTATATTGGATGCCACTATAGGCATTGCCGGAAAATCCCTCACTTTTCAAGTTGTATTGCTTGGATTCGATGCTTGTGTATCGACCGGATAAGTTGCCGTAGATGCGGAATTTCGGGTTTGGGCTCCAATTCAGATAGGTTGAAAGTGAAACGCCGTGATTCTTGCCCTGATTTTCGTAGGTGGTGTAGGTGATGTCGTTTGCAATCCACGAATGTTCCTCAATGGTGTTGTTCGCAAATTGATACGACAGATTGGCGTTCATATTGAATTTGGGGTTGAAAAAACTGTAGTTGAGTGTGAAATTGTGGGCTTTCACCGCATCTAATTTCGGATTTCCATACCGCACATTGGTCGTGTCGGTCGTGTTGCGATAGGGATTGAGATGCCAGATGCCGGGGCGTTGGATGCGCAGATTGTAGCCCACGCGAAAGGTCTGTCCCTGCTTCAGTTGGTAAGTAATCGTGGTGCTCGGCACCAAATTGGTGTAGTCCGCGCCAAAATTCATCTTCTCGTTTCTTGCAAATTCCGCGTCCAACCAAGTGCCCTCAAAGCGCAGTCCCGCCTTGAAACCCCACTTGTCGACTTTCACATTATAGCCCGCATAAGCAGCCAGAATGTCCGAATTGTGCGAAAATTTATCGTTGTCGGACTCACGTGGTGTCCAGCGTCCCGTCCCTGTGCTTTCATCCCAGAAGTTAAACTCGCTCTCGCTTTTGTTGATGCGCTTGATGTATTTGATGCCCGCCTCAACGGTGTGAATTTTATTGACAGGTGTCGTGAAATCCAATTGCAGCGTGTGCTCAGTGCTGGAGCCTTCGGTCCATTGCTTGTTGTCAAACGCATTGTCAATCGCATCGTCAGGCGCGTCTTCAATCGTGGTTTCCCCCGAACTATTCTCTGTTGATGAGTTAAAATTGTAAGAAAATGTCAGCAAGCGGTCTTTCACACCTGCAAACGAGCGTTGATAATCCGCCCGCAACGACGGTCCGCCAAAGGCATTCGTCGTTTTGCTGAATTGCTTGTATTGATTGAGGCGAATATGGTCGGCATCCTCCAACCTCACAGTCCGCTCACTTTCACCGTTTGGCTTGCCGCTAAATTGGTTATAAGACACGCTCAGCAGGCGCAGGGTGTCGATTTCGTAACTCAATTCACCGTAACCGTACATCATATTGAACGTGTTTTTGTTCCAACCGTCCTGTGTCAGCAACGTGTTGTTTTTAATATCACTTCGCTCACTGTGGGAGTCGTTGGTTGGATTGCGCCGGTGATTAGCGTTCAGATTGCCTGTAAGACCGAATTTGCCTTGCTTGACGGAAAAATAGGTGCCGCCGCCGAAACTGCCCAGATTGTCTACAAACGTGTTGAGCGATACCGTGTAGCCGCCCATCGACGAATTGTCCTGTGTTACGATGTTGAGGATGCCCGTTACACCCTCCGCGTCGTATTTCGCGCCCGGGTCGGTGATGACTTCGATGGATTTTATCGTGTTGGCGGGCATACTCCGAAGCACGTCTTTCGGATTGTTAGACAGCAAGTTAGAGGGCTTCCCGTTCATGTAAATCTTGAAATTGGACGAGCCTTTGACTTGAATTTCTTCGTCGCCATCGACCGTCACCATCGGCACCTTTTTCAGCATTTCCAGCACATTGTTGGTCTTCGCTTCGGGGTCTTCCGCCATATCGTAAGTGATTTTGTCCAAATCAACTTTCACGAGCGACTTCTGCGCCGTCACCACCACCTCATCCAGCGACTGGTCGGCGGTCAGTGCATCCAGCGAATCAATCGCCGCCACAATAGAATCTCGCTGTGCCGCAGTCTGTGCATAACTCAGGGACGTTCCTACGAAGAGGAAGCAAAGAACAAGTATTTTTTTCATCGTATGAATTTTTAAAATAATTCGGCGACAAAGGTAGTAAATAAATCTGAGATAAATACCTTTTTCCTGCAAAGCAGGGCAAATTTAGGGAATATACCGCAGCACAGCATACCGCAGCAGCAGTTCAAGCAGCAGCAAAATCAGCCCTGCCAGGGCGAAGATGCCGTATTCTTCCTGTTTTTTGCTGTATTCCTGAACGCTCATTTTGGTTTTTTCCAATTGGTCGATTTCTTTGTAGATGTCTTTCAGTGCCACATTGTTGGTGGCGCGGAAATACTGACCGCCGGTCATTTGGGCGATTTTTGTCAATACGTTTTCGTCGATTTCAACCGGAACGTTTTGATAGCGAACACCGCCGCCGGCGGTTTTGAAAGGGTAGGGAGCCGTGCCTTTGGTGCCCACGCCGATGGTGTAGACGCGAATGTTGTAGGCTTGTGCCAGTTCGGCTGCCGTGGTGGGGGCTATTTCGCCGCGGTTGTTGGTGCCGTCGGTCAGCAGGATGATTGTTTTGGACTTCGCGTTGCTGTCTTTCAGGCGGCTCACGGCTGTTGCCAAGCCGTGTCCGATAGCCGTGCCGTCGTCAATCATACCGCACCGTATCTCTTTCAGGAGGTTGAGAAGTTGCGCGTGGTCGGTGGTGAGCGGACATTGCGTGAAACTTTCGCCCGAAAACACGACCAAGCCGATATTGTCGGTCTGCCTGCCGCTGATGAACGTGGAGGCAACGTCTTTTGCTGCCTCTAACCGGTTGGGTTTCAGGTCTTCTGCCAGCATCGACGACGAAATATCCACCGTCATCATGATGTCGATGCCCTCCGTGGTGGACGTGTTCCAACTGTTAGTGCTCTGCGGACGTGCCAGCACGATGATGACGCACGTCACAGTCAGCAGTCGCAAAACAAACGGCACGTGCCTCAAATAGAGCCTGAACGTCTTTGGAGCCTGCGCAAAACCTTCCGTCGAAGCCATCCGCATCGAAGCCTGCGCGTTGCGCTTCCAAATGTACCACCCAATCATCGGAATGAGTAGCAGTAGCAGTAAAAAGCAATATGGATTAGCAAATATCATCGTAATTATGAATTATTGGGTGTTATTACGGGCTGTGGTGTTGTCTCGTTCACAAACAGATAGGCATTCATCAGGCTCGTCTCGTTTTCGTCGGCGAGCGGACTGTATTTGGCGAATTTCACCAAATCGGCGGTCAAAAGCAACTGTTTCAGGTTGTTATAGACGGCATTCGCCTCGCTGAGCGTGCGCACCTGTTCCAGCGTTTCGCCGGACACCTGTTCCAAAGCATCAATGCCAAAACGGGCGTGCAGGTATTCCCTAATCACATCCGACACCTGCGAATGAAATTCTTTTTCCTTGCCCTGCTGCCACAGTTTACCGGATTTTATTTCGTCCAGTGCCTTAATCGCCTGCACGTGTGGCGGCAGCACTATTTTCTCTTTTTTCGGCATCGGAATGATTGGTTTATGCTTTTTTATACGATAAATCACATAAATAATGAGTAAGAGCACCACCAATGCACCCCACACATAGAGCGCGGTGCTGAGGTAGTCTTGCCACACAAACGCCGGTGTGAGCACGTCTTTGATGTCGTAGAACTGCTTCGAGGACACATCCACCGGCACCGACGACACTTTCAACGCCAGCCGCTGCGAATAAACAGTGTCGAGCCCCTCCACCACCGCGAACGGCGGTAGCAGGTAGAGCGCAGAATCGAACGAGGTGATGAGGTAATCATATCTAATCTGCATGCGGTTGTTGCCAATGTCGGTGGTGTCGAATTTGGAAATTTCCAACACTTCCACGCCCTCCATCAACGTTTCGGTGTGCAGCGGGAGTTGCAAACGGGCATCTCTGTTTGCCGCGATGTCTAAATGGATGTGCGTTTGCTCGCCAATCAGCAGTTGCGCCGAGTCGATGGTGGCACTGATGACGGCTTTTTGCGCAATTGCAGGCGTTGCCAGCAATAAACATAGTATTATTTGTTTGACTTTACCCATTTTTTTAGTTCCTCCTGTTAAATAAATTCATCAGGGCTTTCACGTAATCTTCGTCGGTGCGCACGCTCACGGCATCCACATGGCTCTTCTGAAATGCTTGCTGCATAAACGTTTGGCGGTCGTTCCACCACTTTTTATAGTTGTCGCGCACCTGCGCCGAGGCGGTGTCTACCCACGTTTCGAGTTGCGTTTCGGCATCCTGAATTTTCATCAGTCCCACGTTGGGCATCTCCGTTTCCCGCTCGTCATACACCTGCACAGCCACCAGGTCGTGCTTGCGATTGACAATCGTGAGGGCGTGCGAATAGTCGTGCGCGCTGTCGATAAAATCGGAAATCACAAACGCGGTGCAGCGTTTTTTTATCGCATTCGTCAGATATTGAAATGCCTGCGTGATGTTCGTTTTCGTTTCAACCGGCTGAAAATCAATCAGTTCGCGAATAATATACAGAATATGCTTTTTGCCTTTTTGGGGCGGAACGAATTTTTCTATCTTGTCGGAAAAAAAGATGACACCGATTTTATCGTTGTTCTGCATAGCCGAAAACGCCAGTGTCGCCGCTATTTCGGTGAGCATATCCTTTTTCATCTGTCCCTGCGTGCCGAAATTTTTGCTGCCCGAAACGTCGATGAGCAACACCACAGTCAGTTCGCGCTCCTCTTCAAACACCTTGATGTAGGGCTTGGAATGCCGCGCCGTAACGTTCCAGTCGATGTCGCGCACGTCGTCGCCAAAAGAATATTCGCGAACTTCCGAAAAAGCCATCCCACGCCCCTTGAAAGCCGAATGATACTGACCGGCAAAGATATTTTGAGACAAACCCTTGGTCTTTATCTCAATCTGACGCACTTTTTTTAACAATTCGCTTGTTTCCATAATTTGGGGTGAAAGGTGGAGGGTGAAAGGTGGAGGGTGAAGTTTTTTTTCTTTTACCCTATACCTTTAACCCTGTACCTGCCTTAGGGTACTTCAATTTTATTTAATATTTCGGAAATGATTTCTTCGGAGGTCAAACTGTTGGCTTCCGCCTCGTATGACAAGCCGATGCGGTGGCGGAGCACGTCGAAGCAGACCGCGCGCACGTCTTCGGGAATCACATAGCCGCGCTGTTTGATGAAAGCGTAGGCACGTGCCGCCAGAGCCAGATTGATGGAGGCGCGGGGCGATGCACCGAACGAAATCATCCCTTTCAGGTGTTGCAAGCCGTTTTCTTCGGGGAAGCGCGTTGCAAACACGATGTCTACGATGTATTTTTCGATTTTCTCGTCGAGATACACCTGATGAACGACTGCGCGGGCTTCCAAAATCTCTTTTTTCTTCAGCACGGGCTTGAGCACCTTCTTTTCGCCGGAGATATTTTGGCGGATAATCTGTTTCTCCTCATCCTTTTTGGGATAGCCGATAATCACTTTCAGCATAAACCGGTCGACCTGCGCTTCGGGCAGCGGGTAGGTGCCTTCCTGCTCGATGGGGTTTTGCGTCGCCATCACCAGAAACGGCTCGGGCAGCAGGTGCGTTTGGTCGCCAATCGTCACCTGACGCTCCTGCATCCCTTCCAGCAGGGCACTCTGCACCTTGGCGGGGGCGCGGTTGATTTCGTCTGCCAGCACAAAATTGGCGAATATCGGACCTTTTTTTACCAAAAAATCCTCGTTTTTTTGGCTGTAAATCAGCGTACCAACCACGTCGGCAGGCAGCAAGTCGGGAGTAAACTGTATCCGGTTGTATTTGGCATCAATGAGCGATGCCAACGACTTGATTGCCAAGGTCTTAGCCAACCCCGGCACGCCCTCGAGGAGGATGTGTCCGTCGGCGAGCAGCCCTATCAGCAGCGATTCCACCAGATGTTTTTGTCCCACAATGGTCTGATCCATCCCCTTGATGATCAGATTGACAAAGCCGCTTTGACTTGCGATTTTGTCGTTAAGTTCCCGTATATCAACTGTTTGACTCATATCAGTAATTTATTTTTTTATAATTCGCCTGCAAAAGTACAATTGTTCGAGCAATTTTCAAAATATTTGCCGTTAAAAAAAATTAAACAATGTATTTTTATATAATTGCCCGTCCTCATTTCATATTTTTTCTACCGGATGGAGGCTTGAAAAAGTTTCTAATTCCCGATACAAAAAGCATATCTATCTTATAATCAATTGTTTACTTATTTAGTGGTACAAAAGCGGCACATTAAACACAGTACTATAAATAAATTGGTATAGGCGCTTAGGTCGCCCTTGTTAATGCATTATATTTCAATCTTATAGGCTCATGAAAGACCATTCTTTTAACGGTCAAATTACTGCTGTTGCGTTAATTTTAAATATTTTATTGTAATCTATTGATATACAAACACATATAAGCGTTCTTTGATTTTTC
>BNTT01000104.1 GCA_025996815.1 Bacteroidia bacterium | reverse complement strand
TTATATTAAACTGATACAGAAGAAGATAAATAGCCGTCCAAGAGAAAAACTCGGCTTTAAGTCTCCAACTGAAGTTTTTTATCTATCTTTGTAGAACTTTTTGTCGCACTTAGAAGTTGAATCCACCTATACTTTCCTTCACAATTTGAATTTTCCCAATCATATTTTTTTTCGTACCTTTGCAGTTTAAAACAAAAAAGCATAATGGTAACAGTTAGTAATTTGAGCATTCAGTTTGGGAAGCGGGTGTTGTTTCAGGAAGTTAATATGAAGTTCGTTTCGGGCAATTGCTATGGCATTATTGGGGCGAATGGGGCGGGGAAATCTACGTTTTTGCGGGCTTTGAGCGGCGATTTGGAGCCAACGAGCGGGCAGATTTCGTTTGGTCACGGCGAGCGCCTCTCGGTGTTGCGGCAAGACCACTTTGCCTACGACGATTTCACGGTGCTGGATACCGTTTTGCAGGGTCACACGGTGCTGTGGGACATTATGAACGAGAAAAACGCCCTCTATGCCAAAGCCGATTTCACCGATGCCGATGGCGTGCGCGCGGCGGAATTGGAGGAGCGATTCACCGAATTAGATGGCTGGAACGCCGAAAGTGATGCTGCCAACCTGCTGAGCGGCTTGGGGATAAAGGAAAGTTTGCACACGACCCTGATGCGCGACATCAGCGGGAAAGAAAAAGTGCGCGTGCTGCTCGCACAAGCCCTGTTTGGCAAGCCCGACAACCTGCTTTTAGATGAGCCTACCAACGATTTGGACTTGGAAACGGTGTCGTGGCTGGAGCATTATCTGAGCGAGTTTGAAAACACGGTGCTGGTGGTGTCGCACGACCGCCACTTTTTGGATTCCGTGTGTACGCACACTGTGGACATTGATTTTGGCGACATCAAACTCTTTTCCGGCAATTACAGTTTTTGGTACGAGTCGTCGCAGTTGGCACTCCGTCAGCAGCAAAATCAAAATAAGAAGGCGGAAGAGAAGAAAAAGGAGTTGGAAGAATTTATTCGCCGGTTTTCTGCCAATGTGGCAAAGTCGAAGCAGACCACCAGCCGCAAAAAGATGATTGAGAAGCTCAATATTGAGGAAATTCGCCCTTCGTCGCGCAAATATCCGGGTATTATTTTCACACCGGCGCGCGAAGTGGGCAACAGCATATTGGAAATCAACGGTTTGGCTGCCACCATTGAGGGCGAAACGCTGTTCAAAAGCGTGTCGTTCAATGTCGAAAAAGAGGACAAAATCATTTTTCTGTCGCACGACCCGCGGGCGATGACCGCCTTTTTTCAAATCATCAACAGCGAGAAAAAAGCGGATGCAGGCACCTTTGAATGGGGGCAAACCATCACCACAGCCTATCTGCCGCTCGATAATTCCAAATATTTCGACACCGATATGAATCTGGTGGAGTGGATTTCGCAATTCTCGTCCGACACCCACGAGGTGTATCTGAAAGGCTACTTGGGCAAGATGCTTTTTTCGGGCGAGGAGGTGCTGAAAAAAGCCGCCGTGCTGTCGGGAGGCGAGAAAATGCGCTGTATGATTTCGCGGATGATGCTCAACGATGCCAACTGCCTCATCCTCGATTCGCCCGCCAACCACCTGGATTTGGAGTCGATTCAGGCGTTCAACAACACGCTGAAAAACTTCAAAGGCATCATCCTGATGGCGAGCCACGACCACGAATTTATTCAGACGGTCTGCAACCGCGTCATCGAACTCACCCCCAAAGGCATCATCGACAAGCGCATGGATTATGACGACTACATCACCTCGGAAGACATTCGGGCGTTGCGCGAAAAATTGTATGCGCAGTGAAAATAGCACTTCAAAAAAAATGAAACTGTCAATAATAACAGTCAATCTCAACAACGCGGCGGGCTTGGAAAAAACCATCCAAAGCGTGATTGCACAAACTTTCACCGATTATGAATACATCATCATTGACGGCAATTCATCGGACAATAGTGTGGCAATCATTAAAAAGTATGCGGAGCATATTGCTTACTGGGTGTCGGAGCCGGATGGTGGGATATATCAAGCGATGAATAAAGGCATTGAGCGGGCTACCGGCGAATGGCTCAATTTTATGAATTCGGGAGACACTTTTTGTGCGCCCGCTACAATTCAATCGCTTGTGGATGAGGGCGGTTTTTCAAATAAGCGGGCAATTTTGTATGGCAATAGAATTGTAAATCATGAGGGCAGATTAGCTGAACAAAAAAGTAATATCAACCACCTGAAATACACCATGAGTATTTTTCATCAAGCCTGCTTTGTGCCAACGACCCTACAGAAAGAAAATCTGTTTGATACCTCCTACAAAATAGCAGCAGATTATGATTTTTTGTATAAGATGATTCATAAAAAAGTTGAATTTGTTCATTCAGATGTCAATGTATGTGTCTTTTTAGATGGAGGCACCTCTGCAACCAATATTAAAAATCAACTAAAAGAACGGTTTGTGATTTTTAGAAAATACAATAGCCTGATGCGCGCAACCTATTATATCTTTGTATGCCTGTTTCAGAGATATTACATCTGCTACTTTTTGGAACACTATTATAAGCCAATCAAACAATTATATCTCAAATTAAGATGGAAAAGGAGCTGATTTTAAGTATCATCGTTCCGGCATACAATGCGGAAAGATACATTGAAAAATGTTTGAATAGTCTGCTAAATCAAGATTTGGAGGGCTATGAAATCATTGTTATCAATGATGGTTCAACAGATAAAACAGTTGAAATTGTTACACAATATACAGAAAAAAGCGACGTTATTTCTCTGATTAGTCAAGAAAATCAAGGACAAGGGGTGGCTCGAAATGTAGGAATATCAAATGCAAAAGGGAAATATCTAATGTTTGTGGATGCAGACGATTATCTAAAAGAAAATTCTATTTCAGTACTTATCAAACGGATAGAAATGGATAATAGTGATTTATTGTATGGAAATTATGAAAAAGTGGATGTAGAAGGTCATATTTTGAATAAAACAAAAATTGAAAAATTAACGAATTATACCGACAAACCGCTTTCGTCAGAACAGTTTCTATCAACTCCTTTTGGATTTTATTGCTATACGCCTTTGTTTGTATATAAAAGCTCTTTTATCCAAAATTTAGACTTTTCATTTCTGCCAAAAATCTACTTGGAAGACACAGAATGGCTATCCAAAGTTATTTTCTATGCGAAGAAAATCGCCATGATTGATTATCCGTTTTACAATTATGTGCAAACGCCGGAATCTTCGATGAGAGACAGCAATCAATTGGAAAAGAAAATAAAAGATACATTGTATGTAACACAGTTAATGCGTGAATTTCAAACTAAAAACGTTCAAGAAAAAGGCATCAATGAATGGTTTGACAAAGTGATTGGTGCTAATGTTATTTGGCTTTGTGGTGTAGTTTCTAAAAAAGAGTTTAAATTTTACAACAAAACGGTATATAAAACGCTAACTGATTCGAATGTTTTCCCGTTAAAACTAAAAAGGATGCCATTAAAGTTTATATTGACATCATATCTGATTAATTTTAATTGGAACTTGGCTGTTGTCTTATTGTCAATTATCAAAAAATGATGAAAAAACAGATAAAAACAATTCTAAAAAGCATCTTATACTTTAATTTGTTTTTTTATATAGAATATAAATGGGGCAGAAAAAAAACGTCGTCTCAGTTTAAGGATTATTTGTCCATCGTTGCCATCGTTAAAAATGAAGCGTTGAATATTGCCGAATGGATAGAATATCACTTACTTGTTGGGGTAAGTAGATTTTACATTTATGATAATGGCTCAACCGATAATCTGAAAGAAGTGCTTGAACCGTATATACAAAAAAACATCGTTGAGTATATTTATTATCCGGGTAAAGCCAGACAAACACCGGCTTATAATGCTGCTATAAAGCGAATTAGAAATCAAAGTTTTTGGATAGCCACCATAGATATTGATGAGTTTATTGTTCCTGTTTCTACGCAAACAATACCGGATTTTTTGCGTGATTTTGAGGACGTTTCCGGTATAGAAATAAATTGGATGATGTATGGAAGCAATGGACAAAGAGAGCGGACAGAGGGATTGGTAATGGAACGTTTTACAAAACACGCTTTCGCGGATTATCCTCTCAACAGACACATTAAAACGGTGTTTAACCCGCGTTCGGTGTGGGTTGCCGGCGTTCACGAAGCTCAATACTTTGACGGGAAAGGTGTAAATACACATAAAGAAGAAATTCAAAACTATTTCTTAGAGAGAGAACCGTTGTTTGATAAGATTAGAATCAATCATTATTTTTGCAAATCGGAGACTGAATACTTGCTAAAATTGGGTAGGGGAGATGCGACAGGAAACAATCATCTATCTATGACGCATTTTCACAACCAAGACAAAAATGATATGGAAGATGATATTATGAACAAATATATTCCAAGAGTAAAAAAGAATTTAATCGAAAGATATAGAAATCAATGAAAAATACAATCTTTTTTTTCCACCCCTCCTCCGAACTTTACGGCGCAGACAAGATTTTGGTCTATATCATGAAGAATTTCCCCAATGATGAAAAAAATCTCATCTTGCGCACCAACGGACCACTTATTGACCTTGTCAAAGAAGAGTGTCCCGACGTGAACATTCACATCATCCCCACTCTCCCCGTCATTGCAAAGAAAAATTTCACGCCAACCGGTATTTTTAAATTTATATCTGCCTTGGCGTCTTTCAAAAAGAATGTGAATCAAGTGGTTCAAGAAGCACCAACAATCGTCTATCTCAATACATTGGCGGTTGTCCCTATCCTTTTCTATTACAAAAATGCGAAAAAGATTGTGCACGTCCATGAGATATTGAAAAACAATAATTTATTGCATCGCATAATCAACAAAATTGCAGTTAAAAAGTCTGATGCCGTAATTTGTGTTTCCAATGCGGTAAGCAAAAACTTGGCAGAAGTAACGCCGCCTCAATTGACCACAAAGTTAAGGATCGTTCATAATGGAATCAGTTTTAAAACACAAGTTGCAGAAAGCACCACCGTTTTTGAAACAGACCCTCAAATGTTAAATTTTGCATTGATAGGAAGAATCAAACCAACACACAAAGGGCAGTGCCTGCTATTGGATGCCATTGCCAAACTACCGCCTAACTGTCTGGCGCAGTGCCGGTTCTATTTTGTGGGAAGCCCTGTGCCCGGACAGGAATATATGCAGGACGAAGTGGTTGCAAAAATAAAAGACTTGAACCTGAATGAAAAAGTGACAATCATCCCTTTTGTAAAAGAAATAGAGCAGGTGTACAAAAAAATAGACGTGGTGATTGTGCCGTCCACTTTTGACGACCCATTCCCCACAACCGTGCTTGAAGCCATGTTTTGGCAAAAACCCGTTATCGGCACTATGGTCGGAGGCATCCCCGAAATGATACACGATAAAGAAACCGGCTTGCTGGTTGATAGAGATGATGCCGATGATTTAGCGGCAAAAATCATGTTTTTCATCAATAGTCGGAGCAGCATTCAGGAAATGGGAAAGAAAGGAAAGGCATATTTCGAGAAAAATTTTAGTGAAGAAAGTTTTGTGCTTCGCTATAATAAAGGTGTGAAAGATTTAGTGAGATGAATGTGCGAATGGGTGCACGACAAATTTCCCTTTCGGAATTGTACACGGGAATATATGGCTTTTGTAGCCCGTAGGGCTTTCATATCAATAGAAAAACAGCCCCTCCGAAATCATTGCCCGTAGGGCATACACGAGGTGAATGATAGCCCTACGGGCTATGGGGTTGGATAGGGTGCCTGTTTTCTATTGATATGAGCCCTACGGGCTATCACTACGGTGAAAGTAAAAAAGGGAAATTTGTCGTGCACCCTGTGTGAATAATTAATTTCGCCTATCAAAATAAAAGTTGTACCTTTGCATTGTTGAATTTTGAAAAATGAAAAAATGGAAACAATAAGTTTAAAAATACCTGAAATGTCCGGACTGGATTCCTCGCAATTATATATGATACTTGCAAGCAGTTTGTATGAGAAGGGTAAATTGTCGCTTGGGCAAGCGGCTGAGGTTGCCAATATGTCAAAACGTACATTTGCCGAACTTTTAGGCAACTACAATGTATCGGTTTTTAATTATCCTGCAACGGATTTAAAAAACGAAGCAATTTATGTCTAAAACAATCATCTCCGACACGAGTTGCTTCATTATCCTTTCAAAAATAGGGCAACTCGAAATTTTGCAACAACTTTTCGGCACCGTTGTTACCACACCCGAAATTGCAAACGAATTTGGCGAAAATTTTCCTGATTGGGTTGAGATAGTTGCAGTAAAGGACAAACACAAACAACAATTGTTTGAAATTCAAGTAGATAAGGGAGAGTCAAGTGCGATGGCATTGTCTTTGGAAATAGAAAATTCACTGCTAATCATAGACGACTACAAGGCGCGTAAATTAGCAAAATTACTTAATATCGACTACACGGGAACAATCGGAATATTGATTTTGGCAAAAAACAAAGGCATAATCAGTTCCATCAAGCCAATTTTAGAAAAAATAAAAGAGACCAATTTTCGTATTTCAGCCGAATTGGAACTTCGTGCATTGATTGAAGCAAAAGAATAGCGCGTTTAATCAGTAAATGCAACTTTTGCCTTGATAAGGAGAATCAAACTAACGCACAAATTAACCCACAGTCATACAATTTATTTAAAATTATTGCGTTATTATCATAAATCGTGGAAAAATGAAAACATAATTACAAATGAAAATAGCCATCATCAGCACGCGGGGTATCCCCAACAACTACGGAGGGTTTGAACAATTCGCCGAGCACTTGTCGGTGGGGTTGGTCGTGCGCGGGCACGAGGTGCTCGTGTATTCGCCCCATTTCCATCCCTACAAGGAAAATTCATACAAAGGGGTGAAAATCAAGCATATTTATAGCCCCGAACCTTGGCTGGGAAGTTCAATCGGGAGTTTCTTCTATGATTTTAATTCGCTGAGAGATGCGCTGAAAAAAGAAAAGATTGACATCATCTACGAAGCCGGCTACACGAGCATCGTCCCTGCCTTTATCTGGTTTAATATCAAGAGTATAAAGTCGCCGGTGGTAGTAACCAATATGGATGGCTTGGAATATCGGCGGAGTAAATTCAATTCGTGGGCGCGTAAGTTCATCTTTTGGGAAGAGCGACAAGCGGTCAAGCACAGCCACCACCTGATTGCCGACAATCTCGGCATCCGCGACTATTACAAAGAAAAATATGGAAAAGATGCCCGATACTTTGCTTACGGGGCGAATATCGCGCCGCATTATAATTCCGCTCACTTGCGGGAGTTCCATCTGAGCGAGAATAATTACTACTTGGTTATCGCCCGCTTGGAGCCGGAAAACAACATCGAGATGATTATTGAGGGCTATTTGCAGTCCCGCCAATCGCCGCCGCTCATTATCATTGGCAAAACCAACACGGCTTATGGCAAATGGTTGCAAAAAAAGTATGCCGGCAACGCCCTGATTCGCTTTTTAGGGGGGATTTACGACGCGGATAAAATCAATGCCCTCCGCCGGTTTTCGGTTGCCTACTTTCACGGTCACAGCGTTGGCGGCACCAATCCCTCGCTGCTGGAAGCGATGGCTGCCGGATGTTTCGTCATCGCCCACGACAACCCATTTAATAAGGCGGTGCTTGACACCGATGCGCTCTATTTTAACTCTTCGGACAGCATTGCGCAGACCCTAAACCACCCTGTTCCCGACGGGGCGAAGGCTCAATTTATTGAAAATAATTTGGAAAAAATACGGCGCAACTACTCTTGGGAGCAACTCATTGAGGCGTATGAAGCGTATTTCCTCAGCGTGCTATCTGAATAGTATCCAGATAATGCACAATCTCCGTCGCAAGTTCGCGCACCGTCGGGGCATCCCCCTCGACATTGGGCAGCGACAGCGACAGGTCGTATTGAGGCAAATCGTTCTTTTTGAGACCAATCTTCATCGTGGCGGGAGCGTATGCAAGGAGATATTCCAGCGAGAAATTGCTCTGCGCGGAGAGGTCGATGACCGCATCAAACGACATTTTTTTCAACTCGCCAACCATATCTTTCAGTTTTTTCTGAAAAAAATCGTCGGTATCTTTGGCGGTAATGATGTTGTAACCCTTTCGAGAATAGTCCTTATCGTCCCCACTGCTTTGGTAGGCATAAACCGTCACCTTCTTTTTCAAGTCCTTCATGCTTTTGATAAAGGCGGTTGCCTCGTCCAAATTTCGCGTGTCAAACAGCACCAGCATGGTGTGGATGTTCTTCAAATTCAGAAAGTGTTTTTTGCGCACACTGCTTTTGTAATGCTTGCGCAATTGCCGTCTAACCAAGTATTTATACATATTCTATCATCATTAAAAATTCTTGTTCATTCACTATTTTGATGCCGAGTTGCTCGGCTTTTTTCAATTTTTCGGGACCCATATTCTCGCCCGCGAGCACAAAGGTAGTGTTTTTTGAAATAGAACCGGTGTTTTTTCCCCCATTTTGTTCAATTATTTTTTTATACTCGTCGCGCGAATGTTGAGCGAATACGCCGCTGATGACGATGGTGTGCCCTTCTAACAGGTTGGTTTGCTGTGCCAAAGCCGATTCGTCCAATGCCATTTGCAGTCCGCGTGCCTGCAATCGCCGGAGCATTTCGCGGTTTTCGGATGCCGCAAAATAATCGACAATGCTTTTCGCGATGACCGCACCCACCTCGTCCACGTCCTGCAACTGTTCAAGCGATGCCTGCATCAAATCGTCCAATGTGTGAAAAATCTTTGCCAACTTTTTAGCCCCCGTTTCCCCCACGCCGCGAATGCCCAAGGCATACAAAACGCGCTCGTAGGGCACCTGCTTCGACTGTTCGAGGCTTTCCAAAAAATTGTCCACGCTTTTCTTTTGCCAGCGTTCCAATCTCAGCAGCGTGTCCGCCGTGAGGTCGTAGAGGTCGGCGGCGTTTTTGACCAATCCGGCATCGTAAAACTGCGTGATGGTTTCGCTGCCGATATTGATATTCATGGCTTTGCGACTGATAAACAGTTCGATAGAGCCTTTGATTTGCGGAGCGCATCCCGCGTGGTTGGGGCAAGTGTGGGCGGCTTCGCCCTCCGGACGAAGCACCTGTGCACCGCAGGCAGGGCAAAACTCCACAAAGCGCACCTTTTCGCTGCCCGCAAGGCGCGCCTCCGTATTGACGCGCGTGATTTTCGGGATGATTTCGCCGCCTTTTTCCACCGCGCAGAGGTCGCCAATGTGCAAATCGAACTCCTCGATGGCATCTTCGTTGTAGAGCGAGGCGCGTTTCACCATCGTTCCCGACAGCAAAACAGGCTCCAGATTGGCTACGGGGGTGATGACACCCGTGCGCCCCACGCTAAATTCCACCGAGAGGAGGCGCGTTTCCGCCGATTCCGCCTGAAATTTGTAGGCGATAGCCCAGCGCGGACTTTTGGCGGTCATCCCCAAATTCAGTTGCTGCCGCAACGAATTGACTTTCAGCACAATGCCATCGGTTGCCACGGGCAGATTTTTACGCTCCACGTCCCAATAGTTGATAAATTCGATGACTTCCGCCAAATTGCGGCACACCTTCGTCGCATCGGATATTTTGAAACCCCACATGCGGGCGGCTTGCAGGTTGGCAAAATGCGTGTCGGCAGGCAATGTTTCGCCCAGCATATAATAGAGGTACGAATCCAGCTTGCGGTCGGCAACCACCTGCGGGTCAAGGGTTTTCAAAGTGCCAGCGGCGGCGTTGCGCGGGTTGGCAAAGGGTGATTCATCGCTCGCGAGCCGCTCCTCGTTGAGTTGGGAGAACGAACTCCACGGCATCAGAATTTCGCCGCGTATTTCAAATTTTTGCGGGTAGTGTCCACTCTCGGCACCATTCTCGCCGCTACCGAGCAATTTGAGCGGGATGCTGCGGATGGTGCGCACATTGGCGGTTACGTCGTCGCCGCGCGTGCCATCGCCGCGCGTGATGGCTTGCACGAGTTGCCCGTTTTCGTAGATAAGCGAGATAGACGTGCCGTCGTATTTCAGTTCGGCAACGATTTCAAACGCCTCGCCGGGCAAAGCCTTTTGGGTGCGGCTGTAAAACTCTGCGATTTCGCCCTCCGAATAGGTATTGGCAAGCGAAAGCATCGGATATTGGTGCGCGACCTGAGCAAATTTCTCGCTCACATCGCTCCCCACGCGCTGAGTGGGCGAATTAGGGTCGGCAAACTGCGGATGTTCGGCTTCCAACCGCTCCAATTCCTTAAGTTTCCGGTCAAACTCAAAGTCGCTGACACGCGGCTGAAACAGGTCATAATAACTGCGATTATGCTCCTCAATCTCAGCCCGCAAAGCCTCTATCCTATGCCTGACGTCTTCCATAAAACGGGTGCAAAGATACAAAAATTATGATTATTCGCAAGCATAAGGTTTGCCCGTTAGGGCATGGTGGATTCAACTTCTAAGTGCGACAAAAAGTTCTACAAAGATAGATAAAAAACTTCAGTTGGAGACTTAAAGCCGAGTTTTTCTCTTGGACGGCTATTTATCTTCTTCTGTATCAGTTTAATAT
>BNTT01000103.1 GCA_025996815.1 Bacteroidia bacterium | reverse complement strand
GATAACAATCTGTATCTGTTTGAAACTGCCTGTAAAAATTGATTGAGTTCACTCCCTTAAATTTTATCCTTTCTTCCATGCTACAAAGGTAGCAAATTATTGGGGCGACCTAAACGCCTATACCAATATTTTTTTAATGCGTTGACCCTGGGAATTAACCAAAAAGTTTTGAATTTTCAAAAATTTGCATTACCTTTGCACCTGAATAATAACATAAAAGTATAAATATATGAACATGGAAGCAACAGTGAACGGAAATTACACAGATGCAGCACACGGCTACAGTATCTCTTTTGCCAACATCCGCCGTTGGTGGTACCGCTTTTTAGAGCGATGCGAAGACCATTGGGATGCATTCACTATTTGGATGCGTAGAAACGACGAAACTTATCCGCTTGAAGATGTTATGAAAGAGGAGTTTGAACGCAGGGGGCTGAAATACGATGTATAATGTGGTCTTTAGTAAATCTGCAAAAAAAGATTTGAAAAGGGTAAATTCTATTTATCTTGTTTCGGTTTCATCTCATATTAAACAACTTTCGGTTGACCCTCGCCCATTTGGATGCAAAAAATTAGAGGGATATGAAAATAAATATCGCATTCGAGTGGGCGTTTACCGTGTGCTCTATACCATAAAAGGTGAAATTTTAACTGTAGAAGTGGTTAAGATTAGGCATCGGAGCAGTGTTTATAAAGGAATTGCAAATTAAAAAAGTTTTGGTATTTCAAAAATTTGCATTACCTTTGCAGTCTGAAACAATTTAAAATAAATAAAGATATGGAAGCGACAGTAAAAAAACGTACAAAGAAAGTATCAGCTGCAGAAGCAGTCATTCAAAGGATGATAGAGGAAGGAAGACCTTTATCGCCACTTGCCAAGTATTGGCTAACAATGGAGAAAATTGATGATGGTTCAAAAATGGATATGAGGGCTATATTGCGATGAGATATTACATAGATACCAATGTTCTGATATTTGTTTTCTAATACCAGAGATGACCTGAGTTCAAAAAAAAGTTGTACCTTTGCAAAAGAGATTTAGATGTATAATGATAAAAGGAGAAAAAAGTGAATAAAAAGTTTGAGTTTGATGAAGCAAAAAGTACGGCTAATAAAATCAAACACGGCATAGACTTTATTGAAGCTCAATCTTTATGGGACGACCCAAACTTAATAGAAGTTCCTGCTAAATATCAGTATGAGGACAGATATATTGACACGGGTTGGATTGCCACGGCAGACATAGGTGGACGCATTTATACCGCAGTAATCACGTACAGAGGCTCCGCTATTCGGATTATTTCCGTTCGCCGCGCTCATAAAAACGAAGAAAAACGATATGATGAAAACAAAAAGTGAAGACATTGACACGCTGTTCGATGAAGGCAAGGACGTTTCCGCCTACTTCGATGACACATTTGCGCGCCATCCCAATTGGGACCACATCTACGTTGAATTTCCGCCGGAGGAAAAGGCGCGAGTGGTTCAGGCTGCGAGAAAGACCGGTTTGCCAATAACAACGTTCGTTCGCAGAGCAGTCGAAAAGGCAATCAGCAATTAAGTGTTGTCCCGCAGAGGTAAATGCGCTTCCGGCAGTCAGATGAATTTCTAAAAATAATTGCCAAAAACGTTTGGTATTTCAAAAATTTGCATTACCTTTGCAGTCTAAAACAATTTAAAATAAATAAAAATATGGAAACAACAGTAAAAAAACTTTCAAAGAAAGTATCAGCTGCAGAAGCAGTCATTCAAAGAATGATAAAGGAGGGAAAGCCTTTATCTCCACTTGCCAAGAATTGGCTGTCAAAGGACTATTGTGAGGCAAAATTAGACATGAGGGCGATATTGCGATGAGATACTATATCGACACCAATGTTTTGATTTTTGTTTTATCAAAAACCAAAGATGACCTGAGTTCAAAAGTAGCCGATATTTTATTCGATTGTGTCAATACAATTTATGTCAGTTCAATCGCTGTTCAAGAATTATTATTATTGTATCGAATAGGTAAAATGGGGCATCTCCGTTTCAAATCGGAAGCAGACATGTTAGCTGAAATTAAAAACTCTAATATTGAAATGGTTTTTTTTAATGAATACCACTTTGCCAAGTATGCCAAATTAGAGATTGTGGCCGGTCACAAAGACATGAACGACCACGCCATCATCGCGCAAGCCATGTCCGACAAAATCGCCCTCATCTCGTCCGACAAAGAATTTACTAACTACACGGCGCAAGGGCTGAATTTTGTTTTCAACAAAAGATAGCCTCTGTTCGCCGAGGCGGGCGAATTTTTTTTGAAAAATATTTGCAAAAACGTTTGCCAATTCAAAAATTTGCATTACCTTTGCAGTCTAAAACAATTTAAAATAAATAAAAATATGGAAACAGCAGTAAAAAAACGTGTGAAGAAAATGTCGAGAATGGAAGCAGCCATTCAAAAGCGTATCAAGGAGGGAAAGCCATTATCGGCAGGTGCCAAGTATTGGCTGATAATGGAGGACAATGATGATGGTTCAAAAAGAGACATGAGGGCTATATTACGATGAGATACTATATAGATACCAATGTTTTGATATTTTATCTATCCAAAAAGCGCGATGACCTAAGTTCCAAAGTCGTTGATATTTTGAATGATTGTGTCAATACGATTTATGTTAGTTCGGTGGCTGTGCAAGAATTGATATTATTGTATAGAATAGGTAAAATGGAACATCTCCATTTCAAATCGGAAGCCGACATATTAGCGAGAATCAAAGACTTGGATGTTGAAATTGTGTTCTTCAATGAATACCATCTTGCCAAGTATGCCAAATTAGAAATTGTGCCCGGTCACAAAGACATGAACGACCACGCCATCATCGCGCAAGCCATGTCCGACAAAATCGCCCTCATCTCGTCCGACAAAGAATTTGTAAACTACACAGTGCAAGGGCTGAATTTTGTTTTCAACAAAAGATAGCCTCTGTTCGCCGAGGCGGGCGAATTTTTTTTGAAAAATATTTGCAAAAACGCTTGCCAATTCAAAAATTTGCATTACCTTTGCAGTCTGAAACAATTTAAAATAAATAATAATATGGAAACAGCAGTAAAAAAACGTGTGAAGAAAATGTCGAGAATGGAAGCATCCATTCAAAAGCGTATCAAGGAGGGAAAGCCATTATCGGCGTATGCCAAGTATTGGCTAACAATGGAGAAAATTGATGATGGTTCAAAAATGGATATGAGGGCTATATTACGATGAGATACTATATAGATACCAATGTTCTGATTTTTAGTTTATCTAATACCAGCGATGACCTGAGTTCAAAAGTAACCGATATTTTATCTGATTGTGTCAATACGATTTATGTTAGTTCGGTGGCTGTGCAGGAATTGATGTTATTGTATAGAATAGGTAAAATGGGAAATCTCCGTTTCAAATCGGAAGCAGACATATTAGAGAGAATCAAAAAGGCAGATTTTGAAATTGTGTTCTTCAATGAATACCACTTTGCCAAGTATGCCAAATTAGAGATTGTGCCCGGTCACAAAGACATGAACGACCACGCCATCATCGCGCAAGCCATGTCCGACAAAATCGCGCTCATCTCGTCCGACAAAGAATTTGTAAACTACACGGCGCAAGGTCTGAATTTTGTTTTCAACAAAAGATAGTATGATTTCCGCAATCACACCACTTGGCTCAAATCCGTGTCCCGCATGGGACAGCACTTTATTAACCGTAGACTTCAGTCTACGGAAGGGACGGTGCCACACCCCAAAGTCCCGCATGGGACAGCACTTTATTAACCGTAGACTTCAGTCTACGGGAGTGACGGCGACACCACACCCCAAAGTCCCGCAGGGGACGACACTTTATTAACCGTAGACTTCAGTCTACGGGGGGAGCACCACTTCCTCTCCCATAGTCCCGCATGGGACGGCACTTGAGACGGGTGCAGTTTTGCTGAAATGTGCCGTCCCCTGCGGGACTTTGGGGTATGGGCACCGTCCCTCCCGTAGACTGAAGTCTACGGTTAATAAAGTGTCGTCCCCTGCGGGACTTTGGGGTGTGGGCACCGTCACTTTGAAATAAGGGGGAATAAGGGAGGAAAAACAGGGGGGAACAAATTGAAATCGCGCTACTAAGGGAACCTGCTGAAAATAAGGGCTTTCCCCCCCATTCCCCGCAAAAAATACACCCAACAAAAGTTAAACATCTCATAAACTGCACAAAAATCGTTAAAGAAATGGGGCGATGTTGAAAAATGGCTTATAATGGTTTGGCGGGTCAAAAATATTGTTTACCTTTGCGGCGATTTATGTTTTAATTATTTATTTATTTATTTTAAGTATGAACAAATTATCTCTTCTGGTGCCCTCCGGGGCGCGTATACTGGCGAAGCACTGCGCGCTCGCTCTTCTGCTGGCTGCCACCGCGCAGCCCGCCACGGCGACTATCACTTCGGTAAAGGTGGGAACTATCACTTTGCAAGACGGAACTTCTACTCCGGTATCCAGCAATTATACCGGTTCTAATTGGTCTTGGACACCGGGGACGCCGGGGCAGCTGACGCTTTCTGCCGGCTACGCCGCCGGGGCGATTGATATCGTAGGCACGAATGGTATTTTGACGGATGGGGTTACTGGAGAAAAGGTTGTTATCGAGTACGGCAGCGGCACTATTACTATTGACGGAGGTGCCGTATCGGCTATCTCCAGTAATGTATCGCTCGAAATCCGGAGATTGACGGGGGCGACGGGCGCGAAGTTGGAGCTCAAATCCACAACTGCCGGCATTTCCCCTTTGAAGGTCACCAGTGGAAACCTTGACATCACAACCAATACCCGGCTTGTTGTCACCAATACTGCTACTACTGGAACCACTACATCAGGTATTTCTGTCGCCGATGGCAAACTTACCCTCGCTAATAATGCTGACTCGGTGTATGCCACCGGCAAGGACATTGGCATCAGTGCGAAGAATATTACAATTAACGGTGGCGTGGTATCTGCCTTCGGCGGTACGAGCATCAATGTGCCTGCGACGGGGAAGATTGTTCTTACCAACAACGGTGAGATAAAGGTGCTTAAGCCAATTGTCGGGACGGTCGATTGGACAGGCGCCGGCAGCAAAATAAATGACATACTGTTAGCAACCTTAACAGCATCCGGCGTAACTGTGACACCCACCTCCCCCATAGCGGTAGGGTGTACCCTGACGTGGGCAGGGTCTACAGTCAGTACATTGTCTCGATGGGAGTGGAGTGCCGACAATGTGACTTGGAATAGCTCCGGCAGCATAGGCAGCACATTTAACAACATCCCCGTAGGCTATTCCAATAAATATATCCGACTTGTTGCTAAACTCGATGTGTCGGAGGTCGATGTGCCTGTCTGGACGAATAGTGGTAATCCTATCCCTAAGTACAACATAAACGGCACCAGCCCCTCCGTTGGCATTACGACAAGCATAAGCCCCGCAGGTACGGTAGATGTGGGTGCTTCCCTGAAGGCAATTCCTGCGGGGCTTCCCGATCCGGCATTAGCATCGAATTATCAATATGGTTGGTGGAGGAGCACAACGCAAACGCCAACCAGTACCAGCAAGACATATCTTTCCGGTTTTACTGCTTCTTCCTTTTCAACAAGCGATATATTGTCCGGCGTAGATACGCTGGCTTCTAATCATTACGTTGGCTTTGATTTGTACCATAGTGATTACGCTAATATCCTGACTTCAACAGCAACAGTAAAAGTAAACAAATACACCATCAAAGGCACGCCGAGCTTTACCACCGATAATGCCATTCAAAGTGGGTATCTGGAGATAGATAATAATTATGTCGGCATTTATCCCACGGATGCGCGCAGCGAGCTTTCTGTTCAATGGTACAAAAGTGACGATGGCATCACCTATACGCCTATTTCCGGCGCAACAGGCTTCAGGTACCCTACCACCACTTTCACTGCCACCGATGTCTCTAAATACTTTCGCGTCACAGTTCGTGCGACCAACAACTTTCTCGATAGCGTTTCTGCCACGCGGCGTGTTGGTCTCACCAGCATCAACACTGGCAGGGTATCAATTTTACCATTGACCGGTGCTACCATCGGAACTGTATTGACGGCTGAGACCAACGTTTCTAACCCTCAGTTTCAGTGGCAGTGGCAGCGAAATCCACCGGTAGCATCTGCTAGTGCATGGCATAATATTGAAGGTGCAACAAGTGACACATACAAAGTGCATGGCGGTGTCAGTCTTGGCGACAGTGCTGTTCGCGTTGTAATAACATCGCTCGACTATTCAGGTCAATTAGCGTCGGCACCGAAAGTAATAGGTAAACTGACCATTGGCGGCTCACCAAAAATCAACGGTACACCGGCGTTTGAGTCACGTTTGGATGCCGACCCTTTGAACATTCAGCCGCCCGTTGATGCGACAATCAATCTCAATGCGAAAGACCTGCTCGTATATGAATGGTGGAGGAACAACGGTACTACTGCGTCGCCGAATTGGGAAAATATCACTTCGCACGCTTACAATATTACAGCCTCCTATGACGTGCGAGAGGAGGATGCCAATAAAGACATTCTTCTCCGCGTGGTAGGCACCGGCAATACGGACTTCTTGCAACCCATAGCTGTGCCGAATCATAATCGGAATCTGGAATGTACCATACGTATTGCGAAGTTCGATATCACCGATCGTTATCCTTTGTTGCCCTCAACTTTACACTCAAATGGCATGCCGAAAGTAGACACAAGCTCGCTTCCTTCCAGAGCACAAGCCGGTCTCACCTATGCTTGGGAGAAAAGTCCCGACGGCAGCAACGGTTGGGTGTCTGTTGCTTCGCGAGCTCCCTTCGACATATATTTCAGAAATCAAGACCTCTACCCCGGTGAATATGTTCGCGCTCTGGTAACAGCCAACGGCGATTATGAGGGCACTGTGAAATCCCACGCCGTAAAGATAGGGAAAAAAGCTATCTCCGGCAATCCGACTATCGCAAGTCTTACAGGGTCGCCTATCACCGTTGGATGTACGCTGTCGGTAAATACGCTTAGCATTAATCCGTCAGACGCCCAAGCCGAATTGGTCTATCAATGGTATAGCACCGTTTCCGGTGTATTGCAGCCGGTAAGCGGCGCAACGAACTCCTTTTGGGTAGTGCCTGCGGGTTATGCAAACTGCTCGGTTGTCTGCAAAGTGACACCAAGAGGCGACAGCAAGTATGACGGCACTAAAGACTCGAATACGTTAAATATAGGTCGCATACCGATTACCGGCACGCCAATCATTGAAGGTCTTGGCGGTGCCGACGCTACCCATCCCGCGGTGGGCGACTATTTAAAAGCAAACATCACGAATATTTTTCCGGTGGAAGCACGGAATGGACTTCAGTATAATTGGATTTTGAATGGAACGGGTACTGGTCCTACAACAGATGATGTTTATCAAGTTCCACCCAGTTCGACCAGTAAATCCCTTGTATTAGAAGTGATAGGATACGGCGATTATTCGGATTCGCAACCATCTGCTCCTGTTGTTTATGTCGCTCGCGAAGCCATCTCCGGGTCGGTTGGAATCGTCACGGTTTCAGGTTATACAGGCTTGGAAGTGGGCGGAACTCTCAAGGCAGACGTTTCGATGCTCCAACCGGCGGCGGCGCGCACTACCACCGATCTTGCCTTTGAATGGCAGTGGAGTTCCACCGGTTTAGACCATGATTTTCAAACTATTCCCGGAGTTGGGGACACCCAAACATATACCGACATAGCCCCTGCATACGCCAATAAATACATTCGAGTGAGAGTGTCTGCCAAGTCAAGCGGGTTCTACACCAACCCCTACGGTGGTGTTCCCCTGACGGCACCCTATGTTCAAATCGGTAAAGCACCCCTCGCCAGCTCCAGCGTGACGGTGAAAGTCTATCCCTACACAAACCCGATTCTCGGTGATGTGTTGAAGGCGGAGATTAACAACGTTCTTACAGAAACCATCGGATATAACTACCAATGGCAGTGGCAGGACGGCTCGACTTGGACGAATATTCCCCAGGCAATCTACAACTCATACGAAGTTACCCCCGACGATACCAACAGGAAGATTCGAGTGGTGGTAACAGCAAATGGACGGAGCGACTACTCAGGCTCAAAGATTTCATCCAATACGGTAACAGTTGCCGACATAACTCTTGGCAACACTCCGGTCGTTATCGGCTCGCCGCATGAGATATACCAAATCCAAACGGCAGACATCAGCGCACTGACACCACCGGCAGTGCGAGCCGCCGGCATTCTTGATTACAAATGGCAGTATAGATATGGTAACGCAAACTTTGCTAATCTTCCGGCAACTGCTGTGAGTGCATTCACAGTACCACACAATTTATCCGGTCACGATATTCGTGTCATCGTGTCGTATGGCGCTCAGTCGAGAACTTCTGACTTCGTGAACATAGCCAAGGCTCCTCTTCGCGGCGAGGTTTCTATTTACACAAGTACTGGTCCAAATCCTCTGGCTACAGGATTCCAAATAGGAGCAACGAGGACCAATATTGTTCCTTCTCTGGGCGATGCTACTGCTGATTATAATTATCAGTGGCAATCAAGCCCCACCGGGGCTGATGGGAGCTGGGTTAATTTCGACACAAACAACTACTGGGTTACAGTGCCGTCGATGACCAGCGGGTTTATCCGTGTTTGTGTTACCCCTGGTTCTGGTTTTCCCCAGTACAGCAATGAGCCGCTGGCGAGCTACCCTGTGGAGATTGGCAAAAAACTTCTGACAACAGGGGATTTCAGCTTCGGCTATAGCCCAAACCCCACCACCACCACCATCCCTGTCGGAACTGCTGTGTTTGTTAATAATAACATACTCCCCCAGCACTATACCCTGCAATGGATGCTCAATGGAATACCGGTTACATCCAACGTTAACACCCAATTTCCTGTCTATTACACCGTAACAGCCTCCGACTTGGGCAAAACACTATCCTGCGTGGCAATAGCCCGGGGCAGCACTTACACCGGCAGCGTGCAAGTTTACAACTACTATCTGCAGCCTTCCGCGCCTTCGGCACCCACCTACAACGGTTCCCCTGTGAGAGCCATAGCGGGTGTCGGAAAGGTCAAAATAGAGTTTACCGAACCGATAAACGGCGGTAGCCCCATCACACTTTACACGGTAACAGCCTATCCGGGTGGCTTAACGAAAAAAGCCATTGCCACCTCCGTCGAGTTTACGGGATTGGCAAACGGTGAAGACTATACGTTCACGGTAACGGCAACCAACAAAATAGGCACAAGTGCCCCGTCGGCAGCCGTTTCGGCAATACCCACCACTTTTCCGGGTGCGCCCACCAATGTGAAGGTCTTAAGTGTAGGCGACGGGTCTGCAATAGTATCGTTCACTGCACCGACAAGCAACGGCGGCAGTTCAATCCAGAAATATGAGGTACAATCAGCGTCCGGCATCGGCTTTGGTTCAGGCCCGAGCAGCCCCATTACAGTAACGGGATTGCAGAACGGCGTATCCTATACGTTCGAAGTGGTGGCGATAAACAGCAACGGGCCGGGCGAACCGGGAATATCCTCCACAGCGGCGACACCCCGCACCACGCCCAATCCGCCCACAGGCATTAGCGTAGCCGCAACGGGCAACGGGTATGCATTAGTAGAGTTTACCCCGACACCGAGTGGAACTGCGTACGACGGCGGCAGCGCCATCGAGGGCTACACGGTAGTGGGAGTAACAGCAGCCGGTGCAACAGTATCAAAGTATTTGTCCGGTCCCGCACTCACCACAATCAAAATAGACGGATTGACCAACGGCACAGAATATACTTTCAGGGTAAAGGCAAAGAACGCCGCGGGTGATGGTGCCCTCTCGACAGAGTCTGCTTCGGCAACGCCCGCCGGTCCGCCCAACCCGCCCACCGATCTGATTGCCACAGTTAACCCCGTTACACAAGTGGTAAAGATAACGTTTACCCCGCCATCGTACGACGGCGGCAAACCAATCACGGGCTACAAGGTGACGTGCGACGAGCAGATAATACCGCCCGCTGATGTTGCTACCTACCTCGCCGACGATTCGGTAACGATTTCCAATTTGGCTCCGGGTCAATCCTATACCTTCAAACTACAGGCGTATAACTACGACAGCAGTATTGACACGTCTAATGCCGATAATACTTCGAACTTCTCGATGTCCGTTTCGGCAACGCCTTATACCGTGCCCGGCAAGCCCAAGATAACTGGTGTTGTCCCGGGCGACAGACAGGCAACGGTGATGTTCGACCCACCGACAAGCGACGGCGGCAAACCCATTCTGGACTACACGGTGTGGGCAAGTCCGGGTGACTTCTCCGTAACGGGCGGAGCCAACGGTGCCCCCATCACGGTAGTGGGATTGTCCAACGGCACGGAATATAGCTTCACGGTAGCGGCTCGTAACGAAGCAGGCAGAGGTCCTGTCTCCGAGGTGGTTACGGGAAAGCCCCTCGTTGCCCCGAAAGCACCCACCAATGTGTTAGCCAAACCGGGTCTTCGGAATGCGGTGGTATCATTTACCCCGCCGACAGATGCGGTCAGTTACGTAGTAACATCGAATCAGGACGGCAAACAGGGTTTCGGCACGAAAAGTCCCATCACGGTGAACGGATTGACCGAGAATAAGGAATATACGTTCACGATGACGGCAACCACCGCC
>BNTT01000102.1 GCA_025996815.1 Bacteroidia bacterium | reverse complement strand
TCGGTACAATAGAAGGGCTTTTATGGGGTCAATCTTTGATTTGACCATTAAAAGAATGGTCTTTCATGAGCCTATAAGATTGAAATATAATGCATTAACAAGGGCGACCTAAGCGCCTATACCAAAATACAAATTAAAAATTTGATTAAAAATGAAACAAATGCAATGTCTTTTATGTGGAAAAGAAGCGAATCTGAAAACGAGTGTAGAAAAAGGGTATCAAGAGCCGGAGTTATACAGTATCTATCATTGTCCGCACTGTAATACTTCCTTTTCGATGCCGCGGGTGGATACAACGGCAATTTATCAACTTATTTATGAAAATAAGGATAAGGTACGTGCTTACGATAGGTATTGGAAGTATGCGGAAAATGTAAAATATCAGAAAAGCCCTATTGATTATTTGGCAGATGCCGAACCGGCTTATACAACCCTTATTTCTTCTTTAACAGACGTAATAAAGCCTCCGAAGGATGCCGACATATTGGAAGTTGGCTCCGGCTTGGGTTATATGACGTATGCTCTTCGCAAAGCGGGCTATATCAACGCAATAGGTGTAGATATTGCTCCTGATGCCGTTGAGAAAGCGATAAACGAATTTGGGAAATTTTATATATGTGCGGATGTATATAAGTGGGAAGATGAAAGTGCTAAACAATACGATGTGATTTTGATGACCGAGGTTATAGAGCACATTGAACAGCCGGAAGAGCTAATAAAAAAACTTGTCTCGCTATTAAAAGTTGGTGGAACATTGATTATGACAACTCCGAACAAATCGTTTTTTCCGGATAGTGTGATATGGAATACCGACAATCCTCCTGTCCATTGTTGGTGGTTTAGCGAAGATTCTTTCAGATATTTAGCTCAAAAATTAAATGTGAAAGTTTCATTCTTTGACTTTACAAAATATTTCAAAAAGCATCCTCAAGAGTCGGTAAACTTAAAAAATTTGCTCTCCAGTACCTTTGTTTTTGATAAAGAAAACAAGTTGATTGAAGTTCCTAAGAGTGACTATAAAATCACAAAACATAGTATTTTCCCCCAATGGGTGAAAAAATGGAGCTTTTATAAAAGAATGGCACCTTTAATTTATCCGAAGTTGTCTAAAAGTTTTATAACTTCAAACAAAAGGACACAAACTTTATGTGTTTTGTTGAAAAAAAACACATAATGCCGGATTATTATCACTTACAAATTGAAAAACCCTATGCTGCGAGCGCAGCCTCTTGCATTCCCAGATAGGCAACTTGAGCGGCGGTCATATTTTTTGACCGCTGCTCATATACTTGCCGCTCATAAGCCAATCTTTGCCATATTCTGCCTCCGCTGCCGAAAGATTAAACCCTGCTTCTATCAATAACTCCGGACCACAATGGTCTTTCCAAAATTTTGCCCAAAAAGGGCTTACGGGGATTTGTTTCCACACTCTCGCTGCTTCTTCCGGTTGCCCGGCCTCTTTCAGTTTAATACTTCTCAGCGCGATGGCTGTTTCTTCATCTAATGTCATTGTTTCCATTTTTCCAAAATTTTAGAGTACAAAGGTAATACAAATTTTGAAAATACTTTCTATATTTTGCAATGCTCTTTTTATTTTTTGTGTGTAACAGGGGAGATAACTCACAATTTATTCGTACCTTTGCCGCCGTGAATTAGAAAGGAATAATAAAAACAACAATTAAAAAAATTAGAATTATGAAGACATAGAAAAATGCGTTAATGCGCACATTTTAAATAGGAGAAAGCAAGCACCTCCCTCCTGTTGTGCTCTCTCAATGATTTTGCCTAAGCAGTGACAAAAAAAGTGCCAAATTTATTCACTAATTCCTTCTGTTATCTCCAGTTAATCAACTGCCAAAATATGTATACCCCCCCCACCGCCCACTGAAAAATAAGCCTCAACAAATGGAATATTGCCATGAAATTTGCAGCACAAAAAAACCTATTTGGTATTTGGCATCAAAACGGGCACGGCTCGCCCGTTAATGTATCTTTGAAGTCGTCTTCGGGTATTAACCCTTTGGCGTATAGTTCCGCTTCGACCTCACCGTAATAGCCGCCTGCCAGGAGATTAGCGGCGGTATGGTGTTGAGGCTCCTTTATTACCTTTATTGTTGGCAGTGGTGGCGGTGGTGGGGGTGTTTTCATTGATTGCGAATTTTTTGTATCTCCATTTGTATATATAGAATGCGGATACAAATTTTTCGCAAGTTTTTCTTTACCACCATTTGCATATAAAGAGGCAATATCAGCACTTTTCAAGTGGTGTCCGCTGTATCTCTTTTGCACATCATCGCCTTCCCCACCTTCGGCAATAAATGATAGATATTCCTTCGGGTATGGTTTTGTCCATGCCTTGCCCTTGCGTTTTCCTTGTGTGCCAGGAATATATATATCACCACCAAGGGTAACGTAAGCAGGTCGAACATAAGGCACGTTGAAGTTATCCAACAAGCCGTACCTCCGCAGGTTATCAGACAACAGCCAGAGCACCTTATTTGAATCAGCACCACCTTCTATTTTAGCCTGAACTTGTGCGTACAGTCGGGACAAGTTCGCGAGAACCCCACTTTTTTTATCGTACTCTATACAAAGGTCGGCGAAGGCGGTTAATAGCACTTTTTGGCGTGTTTTGTGCAGGTCGCCAAGCATAACCTCCTGCATATCACCATCCACTATTTGAAGGAAGGATAGGCTAGTTCCCTTTGGTGCAATATCAAACTGCGCGTCGCCTACCACCACCTCCCCAATGTTATATATTTGCCGCAGTACATAAGGCAATACCACCATACCCCGTTGCCGAATCAATAAGTTTGAAGCCGCCGCCTCTTTGCCATGCCGCTCTGCAAAGGACAACCCCTCCGCTACATAACGCGCTGTACAAGTAGGGGTCTTTATTCCATCGCCGCCGAACTCGCCTATCAAAGTGAGTGTACGCAGACCATCGCGGAAGCGACCCGCGAACTGTACTCCTGTATTCCAATCATTGAAAAATATATAACAATCGTCGTTTTTATTTTCGTGGAAGTTGTGCCCTTCTGCGCCCTTTTGAGTTGTAAATAATGTATCAATATCACCTTCCCCCTGTTCAAACTCAATCAACAACTTATGTATGTTACTTTGTCGCTCTTTGCCCGTCGTGTTAACCCCGTCGTTGTAATCATTCTCTTTGTCGTTGGTGAAGAAGCCCAAGGTTTTTGCTTCGGGTAGTTCCGTTTTTAGCATCGTAATACAATCGGATATAACTTGTTTGTTGTTCACGTATACCACCAATCGCCGCCCTCTGTATTCCATTTTCCACCACTTTTTAATATGTTTTACAAGACCTTTTGTTTCCGGCGCAGCCGCTTGTTTTATTAGATAAACCTTGTCAATGGTGGGCTTATATAGGCTATTTTTAAAAAATCGTAATTCTTTGATAGCGCAAGCCTCAACTCCGAATAGTGGGGTGGCAGTGAGTTGTATTGTTTTGAAATTTAAACCCCGCCCCGCCTTGAAAATACCGTCGTATGCTTCAAACCAATTAGTTGTATGCCGCTCGTCGAATGCGATAATAGAATCTACCCCGCAATAATTCGTAATTACCTCCTCCGCTAAGTGGCTACCATAAGTGAATATCAACACTTGACTTTGAATACAAGCATCCTCAAAATATTGAGTGTCTTTAGCCGTAACGTATTCGGAGCGAATACCGTCCGCACGGAAGGTATTAACCGTTTGCTTCGCCAAAATTTGCGTTGGCACGAATACAACAAGTTTGTTACTACTAATAAGACCATCAAGACTCCGGGCGATATACAGAAGGCTTGTACTTTTGCCTATTCCGCAGGGTGCAACAACACGTACATTATGGTGTTCATGTATAGCCGCCAAAATTTGGCGGTTCTCTTTGTCGCTAAGGTATTGTCCTTCTATTTCGGTAGAGTTATCAATATAAGAATAAAGGTGCGGAATACGACCATTAAGGCGGTCTTCTATAAGTACCTCACCCACGCCGTTCACTCCTTCTGTAATTTGGTGGGTTAGCCTGCCTTTTATGTACTTTATTATGTTAGGTTTTTTCTTTGGATTTTTCAATTTGAGAACTGCATCAAAGGCACAAAATAGGGTAGCAATATCTTTGGGCGTGCTGCATGGTAGGTTTAAGTCGGCGGCGGTTATTTGTATTTTACCCTGCACCGAATCCCACCATTCGGCATTCCCGTTGTATCCTTCTTTGCGCCGTTTTAGTATGAAGTGCGGCTTTGCATCTGTTTCATCGTCTTTGTCCCGTCCCCACCATATAGCCACGTCCTTTGCACCTTTCAACATATTGTAGATGTTTTTCAAAGTGCCTTTTGGGGGGGCTATTTCACCTGCGGCATCTACCATAACGGAATTGTTGTTTGGTAGGAAATAGGCATCTTTGAAGTGGTCGACGGTAACATCGTAACCCGAAGGAATATTGAGGTCTGCTTTGAGAATCTCACCCTCACAATACCCTCCATCGTTTGACCATTTGATAGGTTTAAGTCCGTTAATCATAAGAAATTCCAACGACTTGTTTTTGCCTTCTGCTACTATTTTTTGCCCTATCCGTTTGTATTCATCTCCGGGACTGTATTCTTCAGAATAGGAATAACCCCCCGCCGCATTGACTAAGTCTTTGAGTATCGGGTCGTCGTATGAACTTCGGGGGAAAGGTACCCCGTACTTGTTCATTCTATATAGTTTTGGGTTTTCAAAAAAAGTAATAAAAGCCTCCCGCTCTTCGGTGGTGAGTTCATTCATGATAATCGACCAGTAGAACTTTTTAAAGTCAATATATGTGACTTCGGTGTAGTGTCCTTGTGCCGGACCCAAATTTAGGGTCTTTGCGTCGACTTCTTTGAGTTCGGTGAAGCCGTTGTCTCTTGCATTTTTTGTTTTTGGCATTTCATAATATTTAGCCGCTTTATTATCTTTGCATTTTGTTCCTGTAGGTTATCGGAGGAGGCTGAAATGCAAAAAACAACCCCCTCCCCCTACATACCTTATTCGGCGGGTATGGTAGCCCAGTATTGCCTCAAACTTTCGCTTATTTTAGCCTTCTGCGCATCGGTATGAAGTTTGCCTTTATTGCCCTCTGCTATTTTTGCCTTGTGCTCTGCGGATAGTTTCCGCGTTGTTCTTTTCATAATAATATAGTTTATTCAATTATTGTACTCAATTCAAAAGATTGCGTTGTTATGTATATTATAGTCGAAATGGTCGAGAATTCAAGTCCATTTTGAAAAATAATATAGACAAAAGACGCAATTTATTGAATATCAATGAAATATTTATTTTGTTCTTTTGCCCGTTATGGTGTAGTTGGCTGCCTCTGTTTCTATTTCATCGACGGTTTTGATTCTGTTATTCCCCCCTCCCCCTTTTTTCAAAGTTACCTACATTTTTTTTAAAATAAAAATAGATTAACAAAAAAAATATCATAAACAAAAGCAAGTTGTTGAATATCAATGAAATATTTTTTTTTATTTTTTTTCAACCGGTACATAAATAAGCAAGGCTTTGTTGTTCAAAGTTTTTAGCCTCTACATAAATAAGCAAGGCTTTGAGGTAGAGAGGTATAACCAGCACATCTATTTAGGGGTTTTTGGTTACCAGGTATAGGGGGAAGTGTATAATTCTTTCTTTTGTTGTTTTTAGCGGCAATAAAAACATAACCCTTGCAGTGGTATAGCAAGAGGTGAGTTTTTATTTACAACTCGATTTTGGATACCCCAAAGGGGGTAAGGGGGACGGGTATAGGGTCGGGCGGGCTTATGGCATATTTGCGATTTTGCCCTCAAAGAGTTTCCCAAGATCCCTTGCCGCCTCCCTCTGCACTTTCGGAAGAACAGCGGCATATATTAGGGTGCTACTATAATCAACGTGCCCAAGATTTTTTTGTATCGTTGTCAGTGCTGCGCCAGTAGATAGGGCCAATGTAGCGGAGGTATGGCGTGAAACGTGAAATGTAACCTTTTTTGTTATTCCTGCGGATAGTACCCACTGTTTTAGCACCGTACCAGTGTGCACATCAGATTTTAGGGGAAATATATTGCCGGTCGCAGGAGTTTGTTTCTCTATAATTTCCTTTGCCTCCTTTTCTAACGGTAAATATTCCCAGTTGTCGGTTTTTTTGATTCTTTTTGATATTACTTGATTCCCGTTGGGGTCGTTTTGTATATCATTCAACGTCAAACTCCGTACATCGGATTTGCGCAGACCCGTGAAACAACTAAATAAAAATGCGAGTTTAACATTGTTGCACGTGCACGGTGTAGCTATAAGCATATCAACTTCTTCTTTGGTGAGATAGTTTACCACCGCTTTTTGCTTCTTTGGGAGGTCTTCGTCGTCGATAGTATCAAACGGGTTTTTGCGTATTTCATCCCCTTTGGCTGCTTTTTTAAGCACATAATTCAACCTTTCGGTGTACCCGTATATCGTGTTTGGAGATAACCCTTCTGCGCGCAGACGCGCAATAAAGTTTTCGCAATATTCCGGGTCTATTTCAGACAACAGTTTATCGCCGTTGTATTTTATTATGTTGTGCTCTAAGGCTTTGTATGATTGATAATTACCCCTGTCCTGGTTTGTTTTTCCACGTTTCTTTAACGCCAATTCATTTATGTACTCACAGAGCGTTTTTTTGTTTTTGGTCTTTTTGTCGGGTAGTTTGTATTCGTTTTTTAGGAGTTCATTTAACCGCTGAATCCTTGTATCGTTTGCCATTTGCTTTGCCGCCTTGTAGTTTTCTTTATGCTTCGCTAAAGGTATTTTTAGGAACTCACGCCTGCGCTGTCCGCTAACGTAATAATCAAGATAAAAACTTGTACCACCGTTTTTTAGTGTTCTTTCCCTCAAAGTGATAGGGTCGTTTGCCTTCTTTGTCTTCTTTGCATTCATTATTATTTAAGTTTTATTTGTTTGTGCCACCATTAGCACACTACAAAGGTAGATAATTCAAACGAGACTACCAAATTATTTTACTTTTTCCTTTTGTGCTATATTCTATTGATAACCAACACGATACAAAATTAAGAGTGACAGGCTAACAATGATTTTGGTTTATAGTGACGGAATTTTGCGCGGATAGTGACCATAAAAGTGACAAGAAGTGACAAAACAAACCTGGTATATACGTCTCGCGGGTGGTTAAAATTGATTAAGAAATTTTACGCCAAAATTTGTTAATTGCAGCCAAACTTCGTTAATCAATAGGTTAAGCAACGTTAATCATACGTTAAACAAACTTGTGAAACATCGCAAAGTGTGAATTAGTACAACAAAAAGTATTTGAATATTTTTACTTTGCTTTTAATTGGAAAAGCGTTTAGCTTTAACATCTTGGTTCTTGAAATCTCGACAATTTCAATTATCCATCAAGAGTAAAGCGATGACGCTCGCACCGTTCGGTGCGGGCTTTACTCGTGAATTTGATGGATAAGGTAGTCGAGAACCTCAAGAATCTGGTGAACAATAGAGTTTTGTCCGCGCTTTTTTATGTGCGTATGTGAATCAAGGACAATCATATATGAATAATTAATTAAAAAAACAACAACATTATGATTATCAATAGAGATTACATTGTGCAGCGCATTCATGCGCTTATAGCAGAAAAAGCAGGAGGTAAACGGAAAACCTCCAACGGGCTGAGTTTATGGAGCAGCATCAAGCATTCCATGCCTGTGTGGCTGCGAAACATCATTTTTTCGCGAGATAATCCATTTTACGTGATCTACCGAGGGTCGCACAGGTCGAAAAACATAAGCATCAACTACTCTGCATGGTCGGCAATTTTTTGGGAATATTGTCTTGACAACGACGTGAATTTTGATACACGCGACTTCTACCCCGCTGAGGACGAGCCGCTTATTCGGGAGCATATCGACAATCGAATAAAATCAATCCTACAGGGTGCATCATCGCAACCGATGAATGAGGCGCAACTGCAAGGTGAGCAAATCTGTGTCGCCCTAAGGAAAGGTATGTACAAGCGAGGGGACCGTTATAAACTATCCTGTGCCGGTAAACGGTACTGCCTTCCGCAAATATTTGGGGTGAGTGTTTTTGGCTACCATTGCGGATTAAAAGCGGTGCCGGATGCTGCAAAAATGCGCATGGCGGGCACGGATTTCTTGGATGTGGGTGCCTGCATCGGCGATTCTGCGCTTATTCTTGCCGAGTATAACCCTCACACCGTTTTGGCATACGAGCCGGTTACCGAAAACTATCGGGAACTGCTAAAAACTATCTCATGGAATAGTGCCGAGGGGAAGATTGAGGCAATTCATAAAGGACTTGGCGATAAAGAAGATGTGATGGAAATTTCCATTGCCGGAGAGTCGTCTTCTTTGCAGACAGTATCCAATTCGTGTGCGGCAACCACGGAGAAAATATCCATTACAACCATCGACAAAGAGTGTGTGAACAGAACGATTGGGCTGATTAAAATGGACGTCGAGGGGTTTGAATACTTCGCTGTCAAGGGCGGCTTGGCAACTATTACGCGCGACAAGCCCGTCTTGCTCATCTCCATTTACCACACGGGCAAAGATTTCTTTGAAATCCCGCCGATGCTCAAGCAGGCTGTTCCGGAGTATCAATTCCGATACGTGGATGCTCTTCCGCAGAACACGATTGTCGACAAGATGTTGGTGGCGTATGTTTAACTATTCCCACGCCAGCGCACTTGCACCAAGTATCGGGGCTTCCGCGTCATTGAGTTGGGAAATCAAAATTTGGGTTTTGCCTTTGAAGACGCTCAAGATATGCTTGTCCAGCGACTGCTTCAGGGGGGCGAGCAGATAGTCGCCCGAATGCGCCAGTCCGCCAAACAGGATGATGGCTTGGGGGCTTGAAAAGGTGATGAAATCGGCAAAAGCCGCGCCCAAAATTTCGCCGGTGAAGTTGAATATCTTGATTGCCAACTCGTCGCCCTGCTTGGCGGCATCGTAAACGTCTTTTGAGGTGAGCGGGCGATACACGGTGTTGCGCAGGAGCGAGCGTTTGTGCGGATTTTCGTCCAGCATTTCGCGGGCTGTGCGCGCCACGCCCGTTGCCGAAGCGTAGGTTTCCAGACAGCCCTGCCGACCGCAACCGCATTGCCGACCGTTGTGACGAATCGTAACCACGTGTCCCAATTCGCCTGCGAAGCCGTCGTGCCCCACAATCAGTTGTCCGTTGGAGACGATGCCGCTGCCAAGTCCGGTGCCCAGCGTGATGACCAAGAAGTCTTTCATACCCTTGGCGGCACCGTAAGTCATTTCGCCGACCGCCGCCGCGTTGGCATCATTAGTGAGTTTGCAGGGCAATCCGGTGCGTTCGGTGAGCATCTGCGCCACCGGCACGGCTCCGTTTTTCGCCCAACTGATATTGGCGGCGTTGGCGATGGTGCCGTCGTTCATATTGCCGTTGGGCGCACCCATACCGATACCTCGCACCTTGTCGGTGAGTTCGTTCTCCTTGATGAGTTGATTGATGGCGTCGCCCAAAGCATTGACATACGCCTCGCCGGTCGAATAATCGCCCGTCAAAATCTCTCCGCGACAAGCGATGCGCCCTCTCGCGTCCACCGCACCAAATGCAGTATGGGTTCCACCCATATCTACTCCGATAACATACGTGTAATTCATTTTTTTTGTTTTTTTAAAATGTTAAACTTGCTGCAAAGCTACGCTTTTTTTTGCACTTTTGCAAATTTTGTTGGATTTTTTTTTATTTGCACTTACTGCTGTTGCGTTAATTTTAAATATTTTATTGTAATCTATTGATATACAAATAGATATAAGCATTCTTTGATTTTTCGATTTGAATTGACGTACTTTTGTTCAAAAAAGCAAAAAGTATGCATTCGGGTAAATATGTTTTCTCACAAGTTTTGGAATTTGTGAACAATTATGAGTTCAGCAAGTGTGTCAAACGCTATTTTGGCAACTATCATGTGCGCGATTTGGACTGTTGGAATCAGTTTGTACAACTGTTTTTCGGACAACTGACCGCGCTAAATTCATTGCACGATATTTGTCTGTGTCTAAAGGCTCACAAAGGCAAACTTTATCATTTAGGCATTAAGCAAAATGTGGTGGTTTCCACTTTGTCGCGCGCCAATGAGAAACGTGACTGGCGGATTTTTGCCGATTATGGCAATTATCTGATTTCCAAAGTTCGTCCGCTGTATGCCGACAGCCCAATTCTTAAACTTGATATTGATAATGAAGTTTTTGCATTGGATTCAACGACCATTTCGGTAAGTATTAATCTTTGTACTTGGGCAAAAGGAAAATACTCACGCGGAGCGGTAAAAATGCACACTTTACTCAATTTACGCGGCAGTATTCCTGAATTTATCCTCATAACTGACGGAAAATATCACGACAGTAACGCGCTTGATGAAATTACCCCTGAGTTCAATGCTATTTATTTGATGGACAAGGCTTATGTCGATTTTGAAGCATTATATCGCATAAATCAAGCCGATGCGTTCTTTGTTACAAGGGTTCTACTGGGAATTGTGTGGAAAGAGCATTAAATCACCGTTAAAGAAGAGAATAGCCGTTCTGAAATTGGCGGTATTTCTGTAACCTCTTCCGATTGTTTTTAACTCTTGTATTGCCCCGTTTAATCGTTCGGCTCGCGCGTTGTTAGCACCTGTTTTCATAGCGTTTATTATTCCTATTTTATGCCTTTCAAACA
>BNTT01000101.1 GCA_025996815.1 Bacteroidia bacterium | reverse complement strand
ATGCTGGAGGTGTCGCGCAACAAGTTGGAAACGGTGTCCAAAGTGTTGTCAAACAATCAGTTGATTGCGGTGGAAGCCGTCCGCGAGTTGGAAAAATCCTACCGAAACGTTATGCTGTTTTACAAAAACACGGAGACGGACAAATTGGCGAACATTTCCATCGTCAACGCATCGGCGGAGCAGGTGACGGACTTAGACAATTCGCGATTTATCGACCACGTAGCCAATGAGCTGCGACAGAATTACGACAAATTGGATTTGCGCACCAACTATTCGCTGCTGGTGATTCCGGGCTATCTGGGCAGCCCGATGGTCATCAACAAATGGTCGAAAATCGCCTACGAAAACAAGGCGATGCTCTACACCGATTTTATGGATTTGGACAAGCCCGACGATGTTGTGGAACTGTTTATGCCTTCCGGCTTGGCGGGCGGGGAGGCGTTTAAGGCGAACACCTGCATGGCGTGTAACTGGCTAATTGGACGCGAGAAATACGCCGCTTTGGGCGAGGCGGAAGATTTGCACGTTTCTCCGGCTGCCGCGTTGGCAGGCAAGGTTTACGGCACGCTGATGTCGCAAATCACGGCAGGCAAGAAGCACGGCGGCATCAACGAGGTCGAAAACGTGGTTTTCAGCCTGAAGAAAAGCGAAATTTCGCAGTTAGACACGCTGGGGCTGATTCCGATGGTGAATGAATACGGCAAGGTGATGGCTTTTTCGGGCAAGACGCTTTTCAACGGCGACAATTTGGGCTTGCAGACCTATTCTGTCGTCCGCGTGTTTGACTACATATCAAAAGTGCTGTTCGATTTCCTGAACCGGCGGGCGTTTGAGAACTGGAGCGGCAAGACCGAGCGCGACTTGCGGGGCGAAATCATCAAGTTTTTGGACAGCGTGCAGGGTCCGGAACGCCTGATTGAAAAGTTCAAGATAGTACGTTTTGAGCGCGACCCGATGCAAAAAGACCGCATTTTTTTAGACCTCTTTATCACGCCCTACTTCCCCGCCAAGAGTTTTGTCATCAAAATGGACGGCACGAAGGGCGAAGATGATGCCTCGTGGAACACTAATGTAGAACAACAATGATGCTATGGATGGTCGAATAAGATTGAAAATTGAGGGTATGGAACACGAATACGAGGCTCTGTACGGCGAAATCAGTGGCGGCAATATCCTTGTGGCATTGCCCACGCTGCCGACCGACGAACTGATGCGCTGGGTGTTTGACCCGCTGAGCCTGCGCTCGGGGGCAATCATTTTGGACGATATGCACGGCGAATCGCTGGAAACGACCCGCTTCGAGAAGGCTCGCTGCACCGGATTTAAGGTGCACTGCGAGCCGGCAGACCGCCCGCCGAATGTGATGTTTTTGCTCACCATTAAAATTAAAGAATGAACAGATATGGGATTTTTTGACAAAATACGCGACGGAAGCATCTCTTTCTTTGGAAGGAGGGCATCTACTATTGTCGTAGAATTGGCTTTTCGGGGCAAAAAGTATATCCTCGAAGAGTTGAACGTGGATTTTCAGGAGTCGTGCGGTGCCCTGATTACGGTAACGCTGGGCGAGCCGCCCGACAGCCGGTTGGAAGAGTGGATGTTGTATCCCGACCGGAAGCAGGACGGCGAGTTGCGGTTTTATCCCAATGGCGATATGCCGGATGAAGGTATGCTGATGCAAATGGTTTTTCGAGAGGCGTATTGTGTTCGCTATCAAAAGGTTATGCAGCCACAGGGAGCGGGCTTGCTGACGACACTGGTGATTTCTCCCCGCCGCTTGCAGGTTGGCAATGAGGAGGTGGCGTGCCCGCATCGGGAGTATGCGGAGGAAAGCATCCTGTTTTGGGACAACGGCGAGCGCGGTAGTCCGCTCAAAAAGCGGCGAAAATACAGGGGATTGTCGGAACGCATTGATACAAGCCCGATTAACACATATAAACGGAGATATTGATATGGCTAATGAAGAGGAAATTGTGGAGCAAACGCGCGATGACAAACGGTTTTACAAACTGCCGCTGTATTTTGACGGCTTTTTGGAGCAATTTGCGGACACGGAGGTGCCGGAGGGGGTTGATTTTCCGACTTGCAGCGAGTTGGAGTCCATCGACCAGCATCTGGGGCTAATTCTCACGACTTGTCCGGGAGAGCACCTGTTCAATCCCGACTACGGCTGTGGCATCTGGGACATGGATTTTGAGCGGGTGGTGTCGCGCCAAAGGTGGGAAGACCGGTTCACGGAGCACATCTTGCAGGCGGTGTCCAAATTTGAAAAGCGGCTGACAAACGTGACGGCAGGCATCCGCGTGGCGGATACGGTGCGCGAAGATGCGGCAACACGCACGACGGCGATAAAGAAAAAAGTGAGTGTGCAAATCAACGGCAGATTAGTGTCGGACGATGCCAACTGCGGATTCCGCTACACCCTGTTTTTGGGACCGCTCACAACAGAATGATGATGGAAACAGAAAACACAGACCCCGTTGTCAGGCTATTGTTGGAGGCATTCGCGGACGAATTTCGGCGCATTGAGCAAGCGATTGAAGCAAGCGACGGGCGATTGTTGAACATTTTGGTGGACTTGCTGACGGTTGAAATTGATAAAAATGAGATAAATTTAGTATGATATGGCAAAAGAATTTTTAGTAGAAGGAGCCTTGTGCACCTGCCAGTTAGGCACTCTGCCGGGCACATTGAAAGTCGTGGACAATCGATTTGCCACGGCTAACGGCGGCAAGTTGATGGGCACTTCCATGACGCTGGGCAATGTCTTTGACCCGCCCGGCTTCGGGATGTGCAACCTGAATCCGAGCACACCCAAGCCGTGTTTGCCCACCGTGACCCAGTGGACAGGGCATTTCGACAGTTTGCGAATAGGTCCATTCGCATTTGCGCTGACCGAAGAATGCAAAGCCACCTGCGCCACAGGTATGCCTGACTGCATTGCGCCAACGACGACAGGGCAAATCCCCATCCCAAGTGTCAAAAAGTGGGCGGAGACAAATCCGGTGCATGAGGGCGACATCAGCTCCATGGGCGAGCAGACCTCCCTGACAGAACATCAAATTGATTTTGAATGCACCGTAGGAGAATTGCGCACCTTACCCACCCCCGCCCTGAAAGTACCGGTGGTGGCACCCCGTGCGCAAATCTCTCTCCCCATTTTCGACCCCTTTGAAAAACCGCTCGAAAAATTGCGCATCAAATCGGTGCAATTCACCAAGGAAGACTGCGAAGCCGGCGACACCATCGCCGAGGAAGCAGGCACGTCCGTAGAGTTTTGCATAGAGTTCAATCGCAGGCCGCTTCCGAGCGACAAAATCAAGTGCGCGTTTTTTACCAAATATCCGGGCAAATCGGAGTATGAAGAAATGCCCGGCACGCAAAAAGAAATGACAGTGCCGGGGCAGATATGTTTCTGGTCTGTCAAGTTTCGCGAAAAGAAAGCCGGCGCAACCATTGCGTGCAGTTTTTTCCTCAACAGCCCCGCACTCCCGAGCAACAGAGTGCAGCCCACTGTGCGCTATATTTATATTAAAAGTCAAGAGAAATCCATCATCAAAGAGGTGTATTGGTCAACCGAAGAGGTGGCGAAGTTCGGCGAAAAGTCGCCCGAACGCAAAGAGATTTGTCGCAACGAAGATGCCTTTTTGCACATCCACACGCGCGGTTTGTTTGGCAGAGAAGTCATCATCAAAATTTGCTACAAAGAGTCTGCCACCAACGGCACCCCAAAATACTTCCTCTTGTTGCAATTTGATTCCCACATCAAAAACAATGTGCTGGGCTTCATCGTTCCCGGAGATGCACTTTACAACCAATTAATACCACAACGTGCGAAGAAGAGTGCCGCTTTGGAAGTGGTCGCCATCGTCGAAATTGTCGGCATCGACAAAAAAATCGGCGAAGTCATCCAAATGAAATTCGACAGGGCAAAGAATCCCACCAAATCCACGGTGAAAGGGATTCCGGTGTTTGCAATAGGACCGATGACAAAAAGCGGAGAAAAGGAAAAAGAGAAATGCCCCAATTGCGAGAAAGACCTCACCATGGAAGACATGAAGAAGATTTTTTCCGATTGCAAAGATTCGGGAAAGTTGCAAACCTGCATGGATATGTACAACAAATACATGAAAAATTTCCACATGAACACCTGCTGGAACAAGGCGCATTTCTTTGCACAGGCACTGGCGGAAGTGGGCACAAGCCTGACTATTCAAACTGAATCTTTCAATCACTATTGGGAGAGACTGATAACCTTATTTAGAGCATTTAAAACTGAGGAAGGGAAAAAGAAAGCGAAGGAATGGGGGCGAGAGGTAGAAGAAAGAGGACACAAGGACAACGTGCCCGTTCCGCTGGAAACTCAAAAGAAGATAGCGAATTGGGCGTACTCTAAGCCGGGAAATGATCTGGGAAATGTGAAGGATGATGACGGCTGGCGGTTTCGCGGGCGGGGCTTGGTTCAGCTGACGGGCAGAGAAAATTACACCAAAGCAAACGTTTACACCCTGAGATATGCTAACACAGACATCACAACGGAGGAAGGAATCAACAAAGTGGGCGAGCCTACCTGTGCCACCATCGCCAGCATGGGATATTGGTTTACCCATGATTTGCATAACAAGGTACACACCGCCCGCAAGAACACCGAAGTTATTTCGAAAGCCATTGGAAAAGATGCACCTAAGAAACGTCAAAAAGCGTTTGATGAAGTCACGTCAAAACTGTTTAAAGTGGACGACTGCTTGTGGAAGAAGGAAGAGGCTAAAAAAGATGAAAAGACCTCAACAACAGGCATTAATGAATATCGCATTGACGTGATTTTTTTCACAGTTTCCAAAGTCGCAGACAATGCAAACTCTAAAACATATCAGTATAACATATTCCGCAAAGGGATACCATTTAAAAGTTACACGTTGGAAAAAAATTCATACGGATGGCTTCCATTTCCCAACCACGGAGATAATTGGGGGCGTTTTGGCACAAGAGATGCCGGAGGAGATAACTGGATTGCAGAAAACGTCTGTGCAGCTCTTTTGGGTTTTTTCCATTCTCTTCCGTTCAATAACTTTGATGGTACATTATATTATAATGATATAAATGCTCATGATGGACGAGACATTGGACATAAAGGGCATCGAAATGGTAATGATATAGACATTAGATACCCTGGAAGTACCGATCAAGTTGGTGAAGTATTGTGGGGAAAAGCAAAAGAGGCTTATGCTGATGAGGATCGTTTTGTTATTGTATTAGAAAATATCTTACGGATTGCTTCTAATTGGGGATTTAATACCAATTATGCCTATAAAGTTGGCATAAAAAATACAAAAGACGCAGCGGTGGCAGTTCACCAAAATCATTTTCACATAGGATATCGTTAAATCAATAAAACAAAAAAATATGAAAAGAACAAATCAATTAGTGCGAATTTTAATGCTTAGCATTTTTATTAGTTGCGGCAACAAAAATCAAAATGTGGTGGCGGATAACTGTGTGTCCTTAGATTCTCAGGGTCTAAATCCGACAGAAATCAGGCAACACATGGAGTTTCAGACAAGAATAGAAACAGAGGATAATAAAAACATTTATAATATGACAGAAAAAGACATTGAAATAGCTTCCGAGCTGATTTTAAAGGGATTGATGCAGAATGGTTTTAAACCATTGTCTGATGAACAGTTTAACGACAAATTACAGTCCATATTTGGGCTATCGTTAACATGTAGTACCAAAGATATTATAAGGCACAAGAATTTTTTTGTGTACCTTATAGATGATGGTTGGAGTAAAGATATTTTAAGAGAAACGGAATATGATTATACGTATGACCATTTGTATTTCATAACCAACCATCACATCGTAACCACAGTTCCCCATTTAGGCGACTTTGTGGAAAAGGTGGATGATGAGTACATTAGGATATGCCTTTCGGAAAAGACTATTCATCGCAATAAATACATCTTCAACAATGACTCTCTCAGTTTGTTGTGGCTGCAATTCCACGATATGGAGTTTTTAGAGCAACTTGTGCAGATTTTTGGGTATGACAAAGAACCGCAAATAAATAAAGCCGTTTTGCGAAAAATTGGGAAGGAATATTGCCAAATCAGCTACAATGCAGACGGGTTTGAAGTGTATGATTTTGATACGAACAAGTTGGAGTACCTGTTTGCCGGAAGGGATGGAGAGGGCAAACTTCACATTCGCGAGGGTCTGTTCAAAACGGTGGCAGAAAGTTATGTGAGTGACGAAACGCGCTTTATTGAAACAAGTAAGACCTCCGATAAAAATCTATTCTACACCCTCATGGAGGACTATTACTATAAATTTGTGCGCAACCAAGATGACAAATTTTCGTTGGAAGCGACCTTTTCGTTGGAGGAGCGCAGTCATGTTCTGGCGGCTATCCTGAACACGATGCACGCTTGCTCTCAGGTGCACAGGTTGCACGATTACGGACCCGAAGTTATCATACAATCCGTCCCTGAGATGATAGAGTGCATTGCCGCGCACGACTATTTTGGCTATCCAAATTTGCAGTCCTACCTTACAGACATGCAAGGTAGCATTGAGTCGTATCCTGACCCGGAATAAATTTTTATAAAAAACAAATAACCCAGAAATAGTCATGAATTATAAAAAGTATGTAGTTTGGAATATTATACTAAGCAGTATAGTTTTCGGTTGTAAAAAACAAACTGAGAGTAAAGAAATTATTAGTAATAACACAGAAATAATTACTAATAACGCAGAAATAATTAGTAATAACACAGAAATGATTAGTAAAGAAATAATTAGTAATAACACAGAAATAAAGCAAGAAGAAATGAAAGAAGTTAAAGATGGTGTTGCATTGGACACGGTGGATTTTCCCGGTAAAGAAAATCTTTTAGAGTATATTGATAGAGAACGTGCAAATAAAAGTTCTTTTTGGATGGAATATACTTATGAATTTATGCCTCTAATATTTCCATATTTCTCATATTGGTTAAGCCTAAAAGGCTATAAACCTGTATCAGACGAGGTGTTTGCCCAAAAATTAAAAACATTTTTTGGGATAGATTTGCATAATCCATGTCCGAAAATGACAGTAAAAAAAGATTATGTTAAGTACGAGATGTTTAATGACAGGGGAGAGGGCGATGGTCTCACTGAAGGGTTTCTTGTATTTTCGCCCACTTATAATCTGATTTTTAGAGCAAATACTTCATTTATGTTCCTAAAATTTGACGATAATCATTATCAAACATATTTGCCTGTGGCAGTTGATAGCTACAACAAATACCTCTTCAACGACGACAAGAGCAGTTTGACGTGGCTGCTATTCTACGATTTGGAGTTTTTGGAGCAGCTTGTGCGGGTTTTTGGATTTGACAAAGAGCCGCAAATAAATAAAGCCGTTTTGCGAAAAATTGGGAAGGAATATCGCCAAGCCTTGTCTGTGGCCGGGATGAAAGCGTATGATTTTCATTCTCCCATGTTGAAGCATCTGTTTGTCGGCAAGGATTGTGAGGGCAAACTCCACATTCGCGAGGAGCTGTTCAAAATGGTGGCAGAAAGTTATGTGAGTGACGAAACGGAGTTTTATGATACAAGTGATACCTCCGATAAAAATCTATTCTACACCCTCATGGAGGACTATCACTATAGATTTGTGAGCAACAAAGATGACAGATTTTCGTTGGAAGCGACCTTTTCGTTGGAGGAGCGCAGCCATGTTCTGGCGGCTATCCTGAACACGATGCACGCCTGCTCTCAGGTGACATACGGGTTGCATAATTACGTACCCGAACAGATAATACAAACCGAGCCTGAGATGATGGAGTGCATTGCCGCGAACGACTATTTTGGCTATCCAAATTTGCAGTCCTACCTTACACGACTGCAAGAAGGCATTAGGCATGAGGTTCTTTGGGATTCCATTCAGGAGGCCAATCGGAATCATCGGAATGCCAATCAACCTGACCCGGAATAAATAGAAGACACTAATAAAACATATTAAAGATGGAAATTATTTTAGGAAAATTCGCTACTACATACCTCTTGATGCCTCTTTTGGGGATTTTTTTCACGGGGGTGCTGTTTTTGATTGCTCAAAAGAATCGTTTGCTTCGCGACAAAAAAGTTATTTTTTACTTTTTGGGCTGGTGCATCCTTTTGGCTACACCTGCTTTGCTGGGATTTTTGGGGTATTCGTTCTTCTATGTTATCTATATCTGGCTGACTGTGTTGTACTTCTGCCTTGGGTTTGTGCTTGCAAACGGGTTTAGTTCGATTTTTCCGGCGTGTGCGGGCAAAGGCTATTGGGTGGAACTGCTGACGCTGGTGGTGCTGCTCTTTTTGAGTGCGGCACTCTTTTCGGTGGTGTTCAATTTGTGCAGCGAGCTGAAATATGGCGTTTGGGCATCCTCTTGCCTCGTTGCGGGGATTGTGCCGTCGCTGTTTCTCAAGGCTGTTCGGAGTTATCTGGCTATTCCGCCGGCGATTCATGCCGTTTGGTCGTATGATGCGGAAATGGGCGAACTGGAGGCGGAGACCTTGGATTCGGACAAAATCATTGTTGTGGAAATGGAACTTTTCAAGCAACCTGCGGACACGGAACTGCTGAATATCAAGGCGAAAACAGCCGAAAATGCACCTTTTGGCGTCTGGTTTAAACTTTTTGTGAAACATTATAACATCCGCTCTCCCTTGCAGCCCATTGCCTGCGAGGCTGACGGACAATCGTTTGGCTGGATTTTTTACACGCAATCAATCTGGGGCGGTAAGCGGCATATCGACCCCACACAGTCGTTTGCGCAAAACAAAATCAGGGACAACGACATCATTTTTGCGAAAAGAGTAATGCCCGGCGAGGGGCGCAAATCTTAATAATCAATCAATTAACAAACAAAAATTAGCACTATGAGTACACTAAATTTAGGACAACCGGCGATTGTGGCGACGGTTACGGTTGAAAACAAGAAGGTCGCGTTTGTATCCCTGACGCTCGACCAGCAGATGGGGGAACATCACCATTTCAGCGTTACGCTGGACTACGATGCGACAGGGAAGGCTTTTTTGAGCAGTCCGGAGGAGCAAATTCGCCTGATTGGCAAGCCGTTGCACATCGAATTGAAGCAGGGCGCGGAGGAGAGTTACCTCTTCAAGGGGGTTGTCACGCACACCATCAACGAGGGGCGCGAGGGCAGGCATGGCTACCTCATCATCGAGGGGAATAGCCCCACCATCCTGCTGGAGCGCGGCAAGCGGTGGGACGTTTTCGACAATATGACGCTCACAGAGGTGTGTGAGGAAGTGTGCGATGGGCATCAAAATCAGCATAACCTGCTGAAACTGAGCGGGAAGCCTACCCATCAGTCCAAACTTCCGTTTCTTATGCAATATGGCGAGAGCGACTGGCAATTTCTGCGGCGGCTTTCCGCTTTGTCCAAAGAAAATCTGTATTACAATGGTGCAGAGTTGGTTTTTGGTGCAGCCCAAGAGTTGCCGACGATGAAAGTTACTTACGACAAGGAGTTGACAAACATCCAATTTGGCACGCGACTGGCAGCCAATACGTTCAGCCACTACCATTACCTTCCCGAACAGGATGCGACCCTCGAACAGGATGCGCCACAGCGGATTGACAATGGCAGCAAACTGTTGGACGAAACGTTCAAGGCGAGCGCCGACATGATTCACCAGCGTCCGGTGCGCACGCCCGCCTGTCTGCCGGTGGACAATCAGGCCGACCTCAGCGAACTCACGGCACGCGAAAAAGTGAGCAATGCCGCCGAAACGCTCTATGTGAAGGGCAATGCCAAAACCTGCCATCCGCGCATTGGGCGATTGCTGCAAATCAACATCCCGTCCACGCTGTCGCAAACGAGCGATTTGGGGACGTACCGCGTCATTCGGGTGCGCCACAGCATCGACGAGGGCAACCGCTATGAATGCAGTTTTGATGCTGTAACAGCGGGTTTGAAATTTTGCCCGTCGCCCCGTCTGGCGCTGCCACAAGCCGCTCCGGTCGTTGCCAAAGTCGTGAGCAATCGCGACCCGCGGGGGCAGGGGCGCGTGTGGGTGGAATTTCCGTTTGCCAAAGAGCGGCGCACGGAGGTGTGGCTGCGCGTGATGACACCCAACGGCGGCTCAAGTGGCAATGCCCAGTACAATCGCGGCTTGGTGTTCGTCCCCAACCCCGACGACCAGGTCATGGTGGGCTTTGAGTGGGGCGACCCCAACCGTCCATACGTCATGGGCAGCCTCTTCCACGGCAAAAACGGCAAGGGCGGCGGCAAAGACAACCACATCAAAAGCATCACCACAGATAGCGGTCACACGATTATTTTCGACGACGCCTCCGATTCGCGCGGCATCACCATCCAGGACAAGCACCACAACAGGATTCACTTCGACACCAACAGCCGGAATATCGAAATATCCACCTTTGGCACTATCCGGTTGAACGCGATGGACATCCAACTCAATGCGATGAACGACTTGACGCTGATGTCGGGCAGCAACACCAACCAAACCATTGGAGGCGAGCACGCGGTGCACATTCAAAAGTCCCAAACGGTGCAAATGGGAGAAGGTTTGGAACTGTCCGTCGGCAAAAATGCCAATATCGACGTTTGCGAGGATTTGGAAAAAGTCATCGGCGGCTCGTTTAAGCAAACAGTAAAAAAAGACGTTGAAACCAGTGCTTCGGGGACACTCAAACTGCTTT
>BNTT01000100.1 GCA_025996815.1 Bacteroidia bacterium | reverse complement strand
TGGGCTTGATGTCGTATTTCTTTTCTCTATTAACTGCCAAATTAGCCTGTGCTACCGGATTTCTCAGAAACCGTTGCTTGCTCAAACCATTGTCTTGGATGAGGCTATAGTAGGTGCTCAGGTTGTTGCCGGCTTGGTCTTTATTGTAGACAGCCATGTTGGGCATTTTTTTATAGGCGATGTCCAAAAGACTTTTGCCGTTGGCATAACCGTTGTCGGCACGCCCATCATCCCAGTTTTTGTCGGTATCGGAATAAGTGAATGCAAATTCGGAGGTAAACAGGATGCGCGACGACACATTGTAGTCTAAGGTCGTGCGGGTGGTCAACCGGTCCCAATTTTGCCCGATAACGGTTCCTTCTTTGGTCATATAGCCGCCCGTTACGCGGAACCGTGCCCGCTCGCCTCCACCGGAAATCACCAGATAGTGGTCGTGTGTGGCTCCATATTGCGACACGGCATCGCGCCAGTCGGTGTTGTTGTTGAAGTATTTGTATTCCGACCATGCCTGGTCGTAGTTATACTCGTTGATGTTGGATGTAGCATTGTTTTGTTGGGGATTGAAATAAGCCTGCTTCATCAGCATCGTGTAGTCGTCGCCGTTCAACATGGGGCGCCCCTCCGGCTGCCAGGCACCGGAATACTTATAGGTATAGTTTATGCGCGTGGGACCGGCAACCCCTTTTTTAGTCGTAATCATCAACACGCCATTGGCACCGCGCGACCCCCACACGGCAGTGCTGCCGGCATCTTTCAAGACGGTAATATCCAAAATGTCGCTGGGGTTGAGCAGCAGCAAATCGGCAAACTGCTGTTCCGAAACGCCCTGAAGGTCAACATCTTTCATACTGATGTCTTCGCGCGGAATGCCGTTGATGACAATGAGCGGGTTGCTGTTAGACCCCAATGTGGAGACCCCGCGGATACGCATCTGAGTGCCCATCCCAACGGTTCCCGACCCCACAATGTCGAGTCCGGCGATATGCCCCTGCAAGGCATCGTCAATCGAAGCCACATCAATACCTTCAAACGTGGAGGCAGAAATGCGCTGCATGGCAAACGACACCTCATTGGCAGGGATGTCCATCCCGCCACTGTTGACCGACTTTTTGGCTTTTATCACCACTTCTTCCAAACTGTTTTCTTCCTGCAAAACAATCCGGATTTCGCGCTTTGCTCCGATATTCTCCGTTGAGGTGGCGTAGCCGACGTATTTCGTCTGCAAGCGGTTTTTCGTACTCTTCACCTTCATGGAGAAGTCGCCATTGATGTCGGTCAGCGCATTGCCGACCACACGCCCGTTGGCATCTATTTCGAGCACGCTCGCCGCCATCAGTTCTTCACCGTCGGCGGCAACAACCTTTCCGCGAATCATCTCTCCGCCGCCGTCCTGCGCCCAAGTGGATTGACAGCAAAGCATCAGTCCCAGCACAATATATATTAGTCTATTTTTCATATAGTTATGTATATTCATTTATTCAAAAGTCAATACCTCATCTATTTGATGTATCACCGCAAAAGAGGAGGTGTAAATAGACGTAAAATTCGATTCTACGCCATTGAACTGACAGTCTCTCGCCATGATATTATATTTTCCACCGGTGGTAATCACCCGCGCGGTGCCACCCTTCGCATCCGTCAATTGCAGGGATGTGTTGTCCGATTTTACCTCCAGCGTACGAAATTTGCCGTTCTCCTGATTCAGGGAAGCCGTTTCGTAGGGCACACCGTCGAGCGGAGTTCCCCCGATATAGACCGAGTTGTCCTGAAAATGGTAGCGCAAGAAGTTATACAGTTTCTGCACTTTTCTGGCGATTGTTGCATCCTCTGCAACCGGGTCGGCAGGCAGTTCTTCAATCACCCCGTCGGCAATCGCCTTGTTGATAGCGGCGTTGGTGGGGATATAGATTGAGTAATTGAACGTGTTGAAGAAAGCCACATTGAAGGTGAGTCCTAAATGGGAAAAACTGGTGAAAACATCACCGCCATACGTCACTTCTTTGCCATTTTCCGTCACCTTATAGGGCTTAGCAGAACTGCACAGGCTAAAAAATTTACTAAATTCCGGTTCAGTCTGCATCACTTGATAAACCGAGCGCTGCGCCGCAGGCTGAACAATTTTGTCAAGAAGATACGTTACCCCGTTGTTCTGTGGATACCGCGAGGTTACTGTTGGCGTTTCGTTCTGTTCAATATTAGAGCCTCCCTGCACCGTCATTCCCAATCCTGTGCCACTCACCTTGATAGTGGCACCGCCTTTGGTTTGGTAGAACTGCTTGCCGCTTTCAATTTCTCCCACCACCACATGGTTGTCCAAAATATCAAACAATGCGCGTGATACGGATGCGGAGGGTACTGCTCGGAGGCTATCATTCTTTTCAATGCCAAAAGCCGTTGCCTCAATCGCATTTGTTCGTCCGTTGATATAGAATCGCCACCATTCATCATTGGGTTTCATCGGATTGATATAGTGACCAAACGCCGCATCGGTAGGCACCAGCAAACTGAATTTGATATTACTCCCCGCCTCAAGCCCGGCAAGCAGGTAGAGGTCGAACAGTTCATTTTTAATCACCTTATTAAAAATTTGGGTGTTGGCATTCACCAGCACGGGAGCGATAACCGAAGCATAATCCGATGGCGGATACACATGGTCGGTGATATAAGCCACGCCATTGCTACAGACCGTGGTGTATTGTATATGACTTTTGTCGACGCCGATGGAGGTACCCATCTTGTCTTCCATGTCCTTAAACCGACCAGGCGTGGAGCCTAAGAAAGAAGAGCGCAAATGGTTGTTGAGCAACACGCTCAAAACCGTGTTCGGCATATTATCCAGCCACGAAAGGTCATTGTCGGGATAGCCATTGCCATACCGTTCTTTCAAAAAGGAGCCTTCACCGCGATTGAAATAGTACTTTAACGCCTCATCCGTAGGCACAAACATGGCAGCCATATCCATTGCCGTCGGTGCACCATTGGCACTGTAGGCATTCATCCCCGGGTCGTAACTGAGTAGAGCGTCCGCCCGACGCTGAGTAACAGGGTCAAGAGGGGTTAATTCTGTATAGAACCGTTTCACAAAGATAGAATCTGTAAAATTCGGATGCGTTTCTCTATATGTAGCAGTAAGTGCAGCGCTATATCCCGGCACTGAAAAGCGTTCCAACAGGCTACTAAATAGCTGTGTGTCAGGATTTTTACGCAAATGCTCTTCCAAATTGTCAACAGGGAGCAGGAGGCGGTCTAATACATTGATATAGCCGTTTTGACAGGTAACATCCTGTCGAATAATTTTAGCGTTAAAAACATGTGCGTCACCATCTTGCCGGTCTACTCCAACAATATCCCGGAAATCCTTCTCGTAACCTTTCGCTTTCATTTGGTCATCCAAAAAGAATACCAGCGTATATAGAGACTGGTCTTTTAGGATGTGGATGCCTCTGTCACGGTAAGGTGCCCAATTGCTATAAGTGACCCCGCTGTAGCTGTGAGGCAGTGCGTCACCTATTTCAAACGGGACGGTGTCCAAAACATTCCACGACGTTGGATGTCGCATCGCTTGTCCGGGCACAGGCGGAGCCGAGCCGCTTCCCGGAACGGAAGAAAGCATTTCCAACAGATAGGTATTGTCTAACATCCCCGAAAACAGGATGGCACGAAGTTGAGCGGGCGCAAAGTCTTCGAATCGGGTGATACCCAGCGCATTGCTTCTAAAAAATTCATCAAACGCGGCATCATCAGCCACAAAGAGGGTTTTAGAACCCGTTTTGGAGAGCACCTCCCTGTAACCCACACCCGCATCTTCGATGGAGTTGATGATGCGCAGGTAGTTGCTGAAAGTGCCGCCATACTTGCTCCCATCTTCATTGGTGGGATTTTCGAGCCAGGCATAGATGCTCGACCCCAGCCACTCCGGTTTGCCGCCGGAGTCTGCCCCTCGGTCGAAATAGTCATCCGTGCAGGCAGCAAAAAACGAAAGCCCCCACAGCAGCAGTGCTGTGTAGCATAAAGACCGTATCAATACTGTTTTTTTCATTGTATATCATTAAATCATTAATCATTATTATTTATTGCGTTCTCTGTATATAAGGCACAAAAAGCCGCATCAAGGCAAAATGCCTCAACGCGACCAATGCGTTTTTTCTAAATAGTTGAATATAAATAAGTTGCAAGCCAAGTTTGCCAAAAAGCACTTTAAAAAATGTGCGTAACTTGCTGGTAATGAACAAGTTACGAGGGGGGGGGGGCGAATTAACCGTCCGGTCGGATTCACCCGTCGGCACGCTGTATTTTCCTCGATATAGAGCCTTCTCTTTCATAATATTTCGAATTGACGGGGCAAAGGTACGATATATTTTTTAAAAATCCAAATTTTTTTTTCAAGTCAATTAATTTGACTACCTTTGTGGTTGCAAAAAAATAAAAGTTATGGAAACAAAAACAGTCAAGCGATTGCCTTATGGCAATTCCAATTTTGAGAGCATTATGACCGAGAATTATGCTTATGTGGATAAGACACGATTCGTTGAACAGCTTGAAAATGAGGCTAACAAGTATCAATTTTTCATCCGCCCGCGCAAGTTCGGCAAAAGTTTGTTCTTTTCCTTGCTTGAGCATTACTATGATGTAAACAAGGCAAAGAATTTTGAAAAACTGTTTGGTGAATTGTATATCGGCAAGCATCCTACGCCGAAGAAAAGTGCTTACGCCGTGTTGAAATTCGACTTTTCGGGACTGGACACTTCCAACGAAGACCGGTTTCGGACTTCTTTTTCCGGAAACATACAGGATGCTGTTCGCCGATTTATGGATGTTTACCGAAATCTGTTTGCCGATGCCGCTGATTTTATTCAACGGATAGATGAAGAAAAACCCGGCATTTTGTCTATCCGAAAAATTATTGACAAGGTGGAATCGGCTGACGTGAAAATTTTTGTCATCATCGACGAATACGACCATTTTGCGAACGACCTTATCGCGATTGGCAGTCAATTGGGCAAAGATGTTTACCACAACATGGTACACGCAAACGGACTTGTCCGCGATTTTTACGAGGCATTGAAGACGGGCACAAAAACGGTCATCGACCGCATTTTCATCACCGGCATATCTCCCGTGATGCTGGACGACCTCACAAGCGGTTTCAACATTGCCGCCAATCTCACGCTCGAGCCAAAGTATAATGAGATGATGGGCTTTACACAGCAGGAGGTAGATGCCTTGATGCACGAAACAGGCGTTGACCCAAATTTTATCAATGTAGATATGGGGATGTATTATGATGGTTATCTTTTCCACGAAGACGGAGAAAATCGAGTGTACAATCCATCCATGATACTCTATTTTTTCTATCAGATATTGCAGTCCCAAAAACCACCCAAAAACATCATCGACGACAATCTGAAAACCGATTACAACCGCTTGCGCCGCATGGTTCAAAACGAGGAAAATCGCAATACTTTGATAGAAATTGTTCAAAACAATGGGATTATGTCCGATGTCATCAGCAAATTTTCGATTGACCGGCTGGAAGACACCAAATATTTTATATCTCTCCTTTTTTATATGGGACTGCAATATCTGATAGAAAAAATAGAGTATCATGGATGGATTGTACACTCGATTTTCTCCGTCTTCGTGGAAAAGATAACCATCATAATACATCCCCATATCTACATTGATAAAATTTGGGTCAACGCCTGTTTCGTGCATCAAGGCATCTACCTCCTGCTGTGTAAAGCCCATCATCTCATTATACTTTGGCTCGAGCGTGAGATTGGCGGCAATGTTGAAACCGCTTGTGAGGTCGTCCAGCATCACGGGAGATATGCCGGTGATGAAAATGCGGTCGATGACCGTTTTTGTGCCCGTCTTCAATGCCTCGTAAAAATCGCGGACAAGTCCGTTTGCGTGTACCATGTTGTGGTAAACATCTTTGCCCAATTGACTGCCCATCGCGATAAGGTCGTTCGCAAAATGGTCGTATTCGTCGATGATGACAAAAATTTTCACGTCAGCCGATTCCACCTTGTCAATAATTTTTCGGATAGACAAAATGCCGGGTTTTTCTTCATCTATCCGTTGAATAAAATCAGCGGCATCGGCAAACAGATTTCGGTAAACATCCATAAATCGGCGAACAGCATCCTGTATGTTTCCGGAAAAAGAAGTCCGAAACCGGTCTTCGTTGGAAGTGTCCAGTCCCGAAAAGTCGAATTTCAACACGGCGTAAGCACTTTTCTTCGGCGTAGGATGCTTGCCGATATACAATTCACCAAACAGTTTTTCAAAATTCTTTGCCTTGTTTACATCATAGTAATGCTCAAGCAAGGAAAAGAACAAACTTTTGCCGAACTTGCGCGGGCGGATGAAAAATTGATACTTGTTAGCCTCATTTTCAAGCTGTTCAACGAATCGTGTCTTATCCACATAAGCATAATTCTCGGTCATAATGCTCTCAAAATTGGAATTGCCATAAGGCAATCGCTTGACTGTTTTTGTTTCCATAACTTTTATTTTTTTGCAACCACAAAGGTAGTCAAATTAATTGACTTGAAAAAAAAATTTGGATTTTTAAAAAATATATCGTACCTTTGCCCCGTCAATTCGAAATATTATGAAAGAGAAGGCTCTATATCGAGGAAAATACAGCGTGCCGACGGGTGAATCCGACCGGACGGTTAATTCGCCCCCCCCCCCTCGTAACTTGTTCATTACCAGCAAGTTACGCACATTTTTTAAAGTGCTTTTTGGCAAACTTGGCTTGCAACTTATTTATATTCAACTATTTAGAAAAAACGCATTGGTCGCGTTGAGGCATTTTGCCTTGATGCGGCTTTTTGTGCCTTATATACAGAGAACGCAATAAATAATAATGATTAATGATTTAATGATATACAATGAAAAAAACAGTATTGATACGGTCTTTATGCTACACAGCACTGCTGCTGTGGGGGCTTTCGTTTTTTGCTGCCTGCACGGATGACTATTTCGACCGAGGGGCAGACTCCGGCGGCAAACCGGAGTGGCTGGGGTCGAGCATCTATGCCTGGCTCGAAAATCCCACCAATGAAGATGGGAGCAAGTATGGCGGCACTTTCAGCAACTACCTGCGCATCATCAACTCCATCGAAGATGCGGGTGTGGGTTACAGGGAGGTGCTCTCCAAAACGGGTTCTAAAACCCTCTTTGTGGCTGATGATGCCGCGTTTGATGAATTTTTTAGAAGCAATGCGCTGGGTATCACCCGATTCGAAGACTTTGCGCCCGCTCAACTTCGTGCCATCCTGTTTTCGGGGATGTTAGACAATACCTATCTGTTGGAAATGCTTTCTTCCGTTCCGGGAAGCGGCTCGGCTCCGCCTGTGCCCGGACAAGCGATGCGACATCCAACGTCGTGGAATGTTTTGGACACCGTCCCGTTTGAAATAGGTGACGCACTGCCTCACAGCTACAGCGGGGTCACTTATAGCAATTGGGCACCTTACCGTGACAGAGGCATCCACATCCTAAAAGACCAGTCTCTATATACGCTGGTATTCTTTTTGGATGACCAAATGAAAGCGAAAGGTTACGAGAAGGATTTCCGGGATATTGTTGGAGTAGACCGGCAAGATGGTGACGCACATGTTTTTAACGCTAAAATTATTCGACAGGATGTTACCTGTCAAAACGGCTATATCAATGTATTAGACCGCCTCCTGCTCCCTGTTGACAATTTGGAAGAGCATTTGCGTAAAAATCCTGACACACAGCTATTTAGTAGCCTGTTGGAACGCTTTTCAGTGCCGGGATATAGCGCTGCACTTACTGCTACATATAGAGAAACGCATCCGAATTTTACAGATTCTATCTTTGTGAAACGGTTCTATACAGAATTAACCCCTCTTGACCCTGTTACTCAGCGTCGGGCGGACGCTCTACTCAGTTACGACCCGGGGATGAATGCCTACAGTGCCAATGGTGCACCGACGGCAATGGATATGGCTGCCATGTTTGTGCCTACGGATGAGGCGTTAAAGTACTATTTCAATCGCGGTGAAGGCTCCTTTTTGAAAGAACGGTATGGCAATGGCTATCCCGACAATGACCTTTCGTGGCTGGATAATATGCCGAACACGGTTTTGAGCGTGTTGCTCAACAACCATTTGCGCTCTTCTTTCTTAGGCTCCACGCCTGGTCGGTTTAAGGACATGGAAGACAAGATGGGTACCTCCATCGGCGTCGACAAAAGTCATATACAATACACCACGGTCTGTAGCAATGGCGTGGCTTATATCACCGACCATGTGTATCCGCCATCGGATTATGCTTCGGTTATCGCTCCCGTGCTGGTGAATGCCAACACCCAAATTTTTAATAAGGTGATTAAAAATGAACTGTTCGACCTCTACCTGCTTGCCGGGCTTGAGGCGGGGAGTAATATCAAATTCAGTTTGCTGGTGCCTACCGATGCGGCGTTTGGTCACTATATCAATCCGATGAAACCCAATGATGAATGGTGGCGATTCTATATCAACGGACGAACAAATGCGATTGAGGCAACGGCTTTTGGCATTGAAAAGAATGATAGCCTCCGAGCAGTACCCTCCGCATCCGTATCACGCGCATTGTTTGATATTTTGGACAACCATGTGGTGGTGGGAGAAATTGAAAGCGGCAAGCAGTTCTACCAAACCAAAGGCGGTGCCACTATCAAGGTGAGTGGCACAGGATTGGGAATGACGGTGCAGGGAGGCTCTAATATTGAACAGAACGAAACGCCAACAGTAACCTCGCGGTATCCACAGAACAACGGGGTAACGTATCTTCTTGACAAAATTGTTCAGCCTGCGGCGCAGCGCTCGGTTTATCAAGTGATGCAGACTGAACCGGAATTTAGTAAATTTTTTAGCCTGTGCAGTTCTGCTAAGCCCTATAAGGTGACGGAAAATGGCAAAGAAGTGACGTATGGCGGTGATGTTTTCACCAGTTTTTCCCATTTAGGACTCACCTTCAATGTGGCTTTCTTCAACACGTTCAATTACTCAATCTATATCCCCACCAACGCCGCTATCAACAAGGCGATTGCCGACGGGGTGATTGAAGAACTGCCTGCCGACCCGGTTGCAGAGGATGCAACAATCGCCAGAAAAGTGCAGAAACTGTATAACTTCTTGCGCTACCATTTTCAGGACAACTCGGTCTATATCGGGGGAACTCCGCTCGACGGTGTGCCCTACGAAACGGCTTCCCTGAATCAGGAGAACGGCAAATTTCGTACGCTGGAGGTAAAATCGGACAACACATCCCTGCAATTGACGGATGCGAAGGGTGGCACCGCGCGGGTGATTACCACCGGTGGAAAATATAATATCATGGCGAGAGACTGTCAGTTCAATGGCGTAGAATCGAATTTTACGTCTATTTACACCTCCTCTTTTGCGGTGATACATCAAATAGATGAGGTATTGACTTTTGAATAAATGAATATACATAACTATATGAAAAATAGACTAATATATATTGTGCTGGGACTGATGCTTTGCTGTCAATCCACTTGGGCGCAGGACGGCGGCGGAGAGATGATTCGCGGAAAGGTTGTTGCCGCCGACGGTGAAGAACTGATGGCGGCGAGCGTGCTCGAAATAGATGCCAACGGGCGTGTGGTCGGCAATGCGCTGACCGACATCAATGGCGACTTCTCCATGAAGGTGAAGAGTACGAAAAACCGCTTGCAGACGAAATACGTCGGCTACGCCACCTCAACGGAGAATATCGGAGCAAAGCGCGAAATCCGGATTGTTTTGCAGGAAGAAAACAGTTTGGAAGAAGTGGTGATAAAAGCCAAAAAGTCGGTCAACAGTGGCGGGATGGACATCCCTGCCAATGAGGTGTCGTTTGCCATGCAGCGCATTTCTGCCTCCACGTTTGAAGGTATTGATGTGGCTTCGATTGACGATGCCTTGCAGGGGCATATCGCCGGACTCGACATTGTGGGGTCGGGAACCGTTGGGATGGGCACTCAGATGCGTATCCGCGGGGTCTCCACATTGGGGTCTAACAGCAACCCGCTCATTGTCATCAACGGCATTCCGCGCGAAGACATCAGTATGAAAGATGTTGACCTTCAGGGCGTTTCGGAACAGCAGTTTGCCGATTTGCTGCTGCTCAACCCCAGCGACATTTTGGATATTACCGTCTTGAAAGATGCCGGCAGCACTGCCGTGTGGGGGTCGCGCGGTGCCAATGGCGTGTTGATGATTACGACTAAAAAAGGGGTTGCCGGTCCCACGCGCATAAACTATACCTATAAGTATTCCGGTGCCTGGCAGCCGGAGGGGCGCCCCATGTTGAACGGCGACGACTACACGATGCTGATGAAGCAGGCTTATTTCAATCCCCAACAAAACAATGCTACATCCAACATCAACGAGTATAACTACGACCAGGCATGGTCGGAATACAAATACTTCAACAACAACACCGACTGGCGCGATGCCGTGTCGCAATATGGAGCCACACACGACCACTATCTGGTGATTTCCGGTGGAGGCGAGCGGGCACGGTTCCGCGTAACGGGCGGCTATATGACCAAAGAAGGAACCGTTATCGGGCAAAATTGGGACCGGTTGACCACCCGCACGACCTTAGACTACAATGTGTCGTCGCGCATCCTGTTTACCTCCGAATTTGCATTCACTTATTCCGATACCGACAAAAACTGGGATGATGGGCGTGCCGACAACGGTTATGCCAACGGCAAAAGTCTTTTGGACATCGCCTATAAAAAAATGCCCAACATGGCTGTCTACAATAAAGACCAAGCCGGCAACAACCTGAGCACCTACTATAGCCTCATCCAAGACAATGGTTTGAGCAAGCAACGGTTTCTGAGAAATCCGGTAGCACAGGCTAATTTGGCAGTTAATAGAGAAAAGAAATACGACATCAAGCCCA
>BNTT01000099.1 GCA_025996815.1 Bacteroidia bacterium | reverse complement strand
CGAAATAGGGTCGAGAAGCACGCCCAAGTTGATGTGCAAATGCTCGGTAAACTTCAACCATTCAAAATTGACCGGCATCAGTTGCGTCCACGCGCCACCCACTTTTCCGACCACGAAAAAGTATTGATACGCCACACAATACGCCAATACGGCACAAGTTGCCATGCCCGCCGTGCCGATAATGCCCGCCGTGCCCGGCTTCAATTTTCCACCCACCAATCCCAAGAACAAAAAGAGTAAACAAGGGATAATCAATATCAACAAACTATATTCCATAAGTAATTCTTAATTTTTAATTCTTAATTATTTTATGCACATTTTTTTTGTAAATTCAACGAATTTCTCTCCCAAAACACACCATCTACATAGCCTTGTACCGTTTTATTTGCGTTTGCCAATGCGATGCGTTTTTCTGCCCATACGGCGTATTCTTTATTTATTTCGACTCCGAGGTAGTTTCTACCCAACTTTTTTGCCACCACGGAGGTTGTGCCGCTTCCCAAAAACGGGTCGAAGACAAGTCCGCCTTCGGGGCAGGATGCCAAAATCAGTTTGGCGAGCAACTTTTCGGGCTTCTGCGTGGGGTGGTCGGTGTTTTCGGGCATCGACCAATAGGGGATGCTTATGTCGTCCCAAAAATTGGAGGGATAGGTGAGTCGGACATTGCCATCGTCCGTTGCTTTCCAATCCTTTGGCTTTCCATTTTCGCGGTAGGGAGCGAGCACTTTACGCTTCATTTTCACCGCTTCCACGTCAAAATAATAGCCCTTCGCGTTTTTGACACCAAACCAGATGTCCTCCATGCCATTTTTCCAATTGCTTAATGCTCCGCGTCCTTTTTCGCGCTGCCAGGTGATTCTGTTTAAGACCGTCAGGTTTTCTTCCATCACCTGTTGCAAGGCGGAGGTGCATTTCCAATCGCCGCATAAATATAACGAGCCGTTTGGCTTCAACAGCGACACCACTTTTGGAAACCAGGAGCGCAGATATTCCAAATACTCGCTTTGGTTTAATGCCCTGAACTTCAAGCCATTATAGTCCTTTGTCAGATTGTATGGCGGGTCGATAACGACTAAATCGGCAACCCCTTGGGGCAACAGGTCAATCACATCAAACAAGTCGGCACAGATGGTTTTATTCGTCAAAAAAGACAACTCCCGATTGGCTTTCAGCCCGTCGGCAGTCAATAAATTTTGAGAATAAAGCAACCGTTCGCTGTCATCAACTGTCAGCGTGTGATTTCTCTCTGCCCTTATTTTTTCTGCCATAATTTTTTTTACTCTTTCATACTGCCGGCATTCTTCACGTCCACGTTTCCGATTGCGCGGAAGACGTTGATGATAATTGCCAGTGCCACAGCCGTTTCTGCCGCTGTGATGGCTATTCCAAAGAGCGTGAAAAACATCCCTTCCAACTGCTGGGGATACAAATAGCGATTGAAGACGGCGAAGTTTATTTCCACCGCATTCAAAATCAGTTCCAACGAAATCAGCATCGCAATCATGTTTTTGCGGGTTACAAAGCCGTAAATCCCGATGAAAAACATCAGCGTGCTCACTATCAAATACCAATACATATTTATCATAACTCTAACATTTGCGTTTCAGCGTGCAAATTTACGAATTAAATTTTAATTATCGCTGCTTTGGAAAAAAAAATTGCCTAAACTTTACACATTTTTGCAAAAAAATTTTGTAAATCCAAAAATAACATTTAACTTTGTCGGATAAAACGAACTCAATAAAAGTAAATATGGCAATGAGGGAGGTAATTCAATATGGAGTCGAAGGTGCGGAATTTGCATATAAATTTCGTTCGGAGGATGCAGCGGTTGGGACGCAATTGATTGTGTGCCCCGGTCAGGCCGCCTTTTTTGTCAGCCGCGGGAGGATTTCGGATGAGTTTCCACCGGGCACTTACACGATGCAGGTGCCGTCGGAGGTTTGGTTTATCAATCGCATATCCCGGCTTGATATAAAATGGGGGACACCCGCTCCGATTCAATTGGAAGACCCTCGTTATAACATCATCGTGCCCGTGCGTGCTTTTGGGCAATACGGCATCCGGGTGAGCGAGCCGCGCCTGTTTCTTGACACGCTTCTCGGAAATATGACCTCTTTCACTACCGAGCAGATAGAGCACTATTTCAACGGGAAAGCGTTGGCACACTTGAGCACGCTGATTTCCCAAAAAATCGCGCAAAAAGGAGTTTCCGTGTTGGATATTAACTCCTATTTGAAAGAAATGTCGGAATATTGTTTTGCTCAGTTAAGCTTCGGCTTCAAAAAATACGGACTCGAAATGCTCGAATTTTCCATCATTTCGGTCAATGTGCCGCCGGACGACCCCAGTATTATTCGACTGAAAGAGGCAAAGGACTTTGTATTACAAATGAACATCACCGGCAGAGATTCTTACAAGATGGATCACGGTGGCAGAGATTTTTACATGATGGAACACGGTTTTGATATGCTAAAAGAGATTATAAAGCATGAAAGCGAGACGAACACTGCTGGCGTTTTGAAACTACTTGGCAATATGTTGGAGAAACACATTGAACCCAATTCGCCACCAATACCACCAATACCGGAAATACCGGCGGAGCCGGAAGCACCGGCGGAACCGGAAGTATCGGCGGAACCGGAAGTATCGGCGGAACCGGAAGTATCGGCGGAACCGGAAGTATCGGAGGAGTCGGAAGTATCGGAAGTATCGGAGGAACCGGAAACACCGGAGGAACCGGAAGAACCTGAAGAACCGGAGCCGAAAACACCGCTGCCGCTCTATTTCCTCTGTCTAAACAATCAGCAGGAGGGTGGTTTTGATATTCACACGGTGGAACATCTCATTGGAAAAGACGAAGTGAAGACCTACACGCTGGTTTGGAAGGCGGGGCTGCCCAAGTGGACGAAAATAGTGAACCTGCCTGAATTTAAACATCTATTTAAAAACGAAACGCCCTTCACATAAAAGATGACTATGCAAAAATCCTGTCCTAATTGTGGTGCATTACTTACATCTCGAAATTCAAAACAATATGTTTGCGAGTATTGCTCTTTTGTCGCAGCTAAAATTGCAACTCCCCGAAGAAAGTGGTCGTTTGATGTATCGAAAAAATCCGCACGCATCTCTTTGCTTGCCGCGGCTGTTGGGGCGGTGGCGTTATCGCTGTATGCTTTAATTTCTTCCAATGATGATGATGAGAACTACCACTACGCCAATGTCATTTCTGCGCTGAAATATGCGCGTGGCACGGAACTTGACTTGGAAATACTGAACCGTTTCCGCACGGAATGCGACCCAACCCCTTTTTGGCGGCTGTGGGAGCACCAACCGAGCAATTCACGCAAAAAAATTCTTCAAAAAATCGACAATGCAATCGGCATCCGAACGGCGATTGTTGCGGGTGATATTGGCACGCTGCAACACTACAACGATGCCTATTCGTTTCAGCAGGACAAGTTTAGAGCCTGCGTCGTGGATTCGTTAAGACGAAGCGACATATCCATCGAAATCATCGAAAACGCACTAAGAAACACCCCAAACATTGAAAGTCTGGATTTGAACCGAATTGCCAATCTCATCATAGAACTGCGCCGGAGGCAACTGCCCGAACCCGAACCGGAGCCGGTGGTACAGCCCGTGGTGCAGCCAAAGGCTAAGCCGGCGAAAAGTCCAAAGCAGAAACCCCAAAAGAAACTTGCGGAGCAACCCAAACCTAAACCGAAAGCCCCCCCCGCGGCGAAACCGAAGCCCAAGGAGGAACCCGTGGCAGCCCCCAAGCGAGAGCCGATGGTAGCACACAAAAACGAGCCTGCCGAAAAGCCAACCAACAAAACCGTAGTGAAAATGCACAAGCAGAGCGGTGTTTTTTTCGTCCCCTGCCGGATTAACGGCACTATGATGCAATTTATTTTCGACACCGGCGCATCCGATGTTTCCATGTCGCTCAATGAAGTCAGGGGGCTTTACGACCGGGGGACACTGACCGACCGTGATTTTCTGGGCACGCAACGCTATCAGGTTGCCGACGGCAGCATCGCCGAAGGCACGCTCGTCAACCTCCGTTCGGTGGAAATAGGCAACCGCATGTTGCACAATGTGCAGGCATCTATTGTCCACAGCAAGGATGCGCCCATGTTGCTGGGGCAATCTGCGCTGGCGCGATTTGGAAAAATTTCCATCGACTATCAAAAAGAAGAAATCACTTTTGAATAGCAGTAACTGATTTACGCCTTCACAAAGAAAATACTCAGTTCATAAAGCCCGTAGAGGGGGAAAAAGACGAGCGAAAGCGTGAACGGGTCGCCCGTAGGCGTGATAACCGCCGCCACAATCAGCAACACCACGATGGCATAACGGCGATATTTGCGAAAAAACGATTTCTTCAGAATACCAATCTGCGACAGGAGCCACGACAGCAACGGCATCTCAAAAACCACCCCCATCGCCAAAATCAGCATCAGAAAAGTGTCCATATACGAATCCAGCGAAATCTCGTTGCGAATCACATCACTCAGCGAATAGGAATAGAGAAATTGCAGCGTCATCGGAAAAATGGCGACATAGCCGACTGCGCAACCGATGAAAAACATGACCGCCCCCAGCATAAACACCCAGCGCACGTTTTTCCGCTCGTGGTCGTAGAGGGCGGGGCTGACGTAGTGCCACGCTTCAAACAGAATATAGGGACAAATCAGCACAAACGCCACCCACCCCGAAGTGCTCAAATGGCGGAAAAACTGGGCAGTGAGGTCAATGTTTATCATGCCGACCGTGTGGTTTGTGTTGCAAAAATCCGGCAAAAAGGACAGGTGTTTGCTCCATTCACACAGATATTTATACACGAAAAAATCGGCATGGGCAGGTCCCAGAATAAAATTGTCGAACAGCCACGGCATAGCCACGAAAGCCCCGATTGCAAAGATAAGCAATACCATGACAATACGGAACAACGTCCAGCGGAGTTCTTCCAAATGGTCCCAAAAAGACATTTCAGGGGTGTTCATTGTTGGCTGTTCGGGAGAAGATTACGCCTTTAATTCGGTGCTCGCATCTTCCTTAATATCCTTTTCGATGTCCTTCAGCCCGTCTTTGAAGCCTCTCACACCTTTGCCGATGCCGGACATCAATTCGGGAATTTTTTTGCCGCCAAAAAGCAACAACACGACAACCAAAATGATAATCAACTCTCCACCCTGTGGAAAACCAAATAATAAAGTTTTCATATTTTTATATTTTTATATTTCGCCGCAAAGGTACAAATAATTTTTTGAATTATTCAAATGTTTTTACTTCTTTTCTGCGCAAAAGTTGCATTTGCTGATTGAACGCGCTATTCCCTTCTCAGTTGTTATGTAGCGTTGGTCGGGGGAGTTGGGACCACAAAGTTAGCATTTTTTTCCATTATTCAAAAAAAAATGCTACCTTTGCCGACAAACAACATCAAAAAAAATGAACAACAACACAAATATTCGCCGCCGTAAGATGCCGATTGGCATCCAGACCTTTGATAAGATGGTGCTGGAGGATTGGGTCTATGTTGATAAAACGGCACTGGTTTATGAATTAGCGCATGATGCTACCCACAATTTTCTCTCCCGCCCGCGCCGGTTTGGGAAGAGTTTACTCGTTTCCACACTTGCCGCCTATTTCCGCGGAGATAAAGAACTGTTCAAAGGGTTGGCGATGGAAAAATTGGAAACAGAATGGGTGAAATATCCGGTGTTTATTTTTGATTTTGTGATTGATACTTACAACGATGATGTGGCGCAGGTGGAGTCTTTTCTCAATCACAAACTCTCTAATTTAGAAGCAATATGGGGGAAAGAAGAAAATGAAGAATCTTTTGGACAACGGTTTGAAGGACTAATAAAACGAGCGTCTAAGCAAACCGGCAAAAATGTTGTCGTCCTGATTGATGAATACGATAGAGCACTGACCCAAACAATGGACAAACCTGAACTAAACCAACAAGTAAGAGATGTTCTCAAAGGCTTTTTCTCTGTGTTGAAGGGTGCCGACCAATATATCCGCTTCGCTTTGTTGACGGGCGTAACCAAATTTTCAAAAGTAAGTGTATTTTCCGACCTTAATCAGTTGAGTGACATATCGTTGCAGGAAAAATATGATGCCATTTGCGGCATTACTCAAGAAGAATTGGAAGCTAATTTTGAGCCGGAAATTCAAAACTTGGCACGGGCAACGGGACTTTCATACGAGAAAACGCTCGAGAAGATGAAGGATGAATATAATGGCTACCACTTTCATCGAAGTGGAACAAGTGTATATAATCCATTCAGTACTATAAACGTTTTAGCAAAAGGAGAATTTGGTGATTATTGGTACGAAACAGGCACACCCACATTTTTGATAAACGAATTGGTGCAAAACAAGTTTGAAATTTTGGATTTTGAGAAAGGGGTTATGGTGCCTGCCGGTGAAATAAATGATTATCGACGCGAAAGCGGAAATTCCATCCCAATGCTCTTTCAGGCAGGCTATTTGACGATACAGGGCTACCAAGAAGCAATGGATTCTTATTTGTTAGGCTTTCCCAATGGAGAAGTGCGCCGCGGTTTTTCGCGCTCTTTGTTTCGAGCATATTCCGAACCGATAACAGGCAATTCCAATTACGGCTTTGCCAAGTTTGGTTACGACCTCTACAAGGGCGATTTGGAGTCGTTCTTCGACCGCCTAACCTCTTTCTTCGCCGCCCTCCCTTACGATTTGCACAGCGATGCAGCAAATGAGAAGGATTACCAATACGTTTTCTATGTTCTGATGACTCTCCTCGGCGAGTTCACATTCGCCGAGGTGCGCGGAAACATCGGCAGAGCGGATGCCATCATCAAAACGGATGAAAAAATCTACATCTTTGAATTTAAAGTCACCGCTGGGGGCACTGTCGATGAGGCTCTTGCCCAAATCGAGGAAAAGGGCTATGCAAAGCCCTTTGAAACCAATCCTGATGAAAAACGCGAGATTGTGAAGGTGGGCGTGGTTTTCGACACTGCGGCGCGTAATATCAAGGAGTGGAAAGTGGCTGAGTAGCCCCAATATGAGTTAAGAAATTGATTTATAGCGATTTAATGACTTTGCACGGATTGCCCGCCGCAATCACATTGGCAGGGATAGTGCCCGACACCACACTGCCGGCACCAATCACGGAATTGTCACCTATCGTGGTGCCTTTCAAAATGATGGAATTGACACCGATGAAAACATTGTTGCCAATTTTGACAGGTCTTGTTGCAATGGGCGCATCCTCTCCGTATTCATGCCTTCGCGCGGGGGCTATCGGGTGCCAATCGGAATCGGTTATCAGCACGTTGGCACCTGTCAGGCAGTCATCGCCGATGGTGATGCTCTGAAAACAGCTAATCTTTACGCCGGAAAATCCACTCGCGTTGCCGATTGTTAATTGCGCTTGCTTGGAAAGCGTAGCCACGATGCAACAACGGTTTACGCCTATCATATTGTGGTGTTTGGAAGAATCAAAGATGCAATTTTGCCCAATCTTGATGGTTGATTCGGGACAGCGGTAGAAATTAGACTTATTGTAAAACACCGCCTTATTTGCCCTAACACCTTTTAGTGCCAATACAATGTGCATAAAACCGGAGTAGTACCACTGATTTATCTGATACTTTCGCTCCCACAAATTTGATTGAATATAACCTGTGGGGTCAGTGATGAGTTTTTTGATGTAGCGATTCATGATTGTAGTATTTGTTTGTAAATATGCTCAATTTCTTTTAAAATTGCATCTCTGTCATGCCGCTGTCGGGCAACTTTTCTTGCATTTTGTCCGAGCAATTGCATTTTTTGCGGCTCGCTTAGTAGCGACACAATCGTTTCCGAAAGGAAATAGATGTCATTTGCCGGAAACAGAATGCCTGTTTTTTCATTTTCTATCAATGAGGGAATCCCGCCCACATAGGAGGCAACCACCGGCAACCCTAATATCTGCGCCTCGCACACGCTGTTGGGGCTATTCTCAATGTAAGACGGGTGGATGAATATATCGGCATCCAGCAACCGCGAAACTAACTCCGGGGCTGTTTGCCGACCCAAAAACGATACATTGTTTTGACTGAATTTCTTTTGCAGTATTTTTTCCATAGTGCGCACAATTATGTCTGCTTCGGACGTGCCGCAGACTGTCCATTGAAACCGGATGCCTCTGGATACTAATAGCGAAGCCGTCTTCAAAATCACATCAAAGCCCTTGTAGGTGGACGGCGACAAGACGGAAATGAATTGCGCCACTTCGCGCTGCTTCGGTTGCCACGCTTCAGCGGCATAAAAATCGGGGCGAAGCACTTCGTCCAAATGAAAATAGTGCGCATCTTTTGCCAAGGCTGCGGCAATGGCTTTATCCCAATGGGTGCGCCCCATCACAAAGCGGATTGAACGGAAATACGCCGATTCCCGCTTCCCAAGTGCCTGAAACATCTTATGCCACTGCCGCTGACCAGCCCCGCGCACACAGGTGCCCAAATGAAAAGACCGACGGACAAACAAATCTTCGGAAATGCCCGGAGGAAAATAGGCGTTGAGATACGGATGGATTAAACCTTGCAGATGCACAACCACTTTTGAATCAACGTGAGGAATAACGTTGCATAAAAAATTTTCCACGCCGAAAATATGTACAATATCGGGCTTAAAATCCTGAATGGCAACAACATAATCCTCTATAACCTCACTATCCTGAATAGTACATCGCCAACGGCGATAAACCCGCTCAAAGGGGTTATAAGTGCGTTCCTTGACCTTGTACCATGTAATATTATGCTCTTTTTCAACGCAAGCTTCGCCGCGAGTTAGTCCCACAACAGCCACTTCCAGCGTTGTTGAAGCCTGCAAAACCTGTATCAGCGATTGCATCCACCCGCCCACAATGAATGTGTCTTTGGATTGAATTAGCTGGTCGGTCAACAGGATTACTTTCATAGTGCTTTATTTTGTTGGGGATATAAAAGTTCTTTTATTTGTTCGTTGCTCATCCGGCGCAGCTCTTTGGAGTAGCAAAGTGCCACACAAAACCACACAATAAAGTAGCGCAGCGTGAAGCACGGAAGCCCAAAAGGAGCCATATCAAGCAGCCACAAAAAAATCACCAGCGCACAGCCTTTGGAAAAAATGTTTTTGGAAAAACCAAGTCCCAGCACAATAGCAGGTAGCAACACCAACAGAAAAAGAGTTAAATACACCGCTCCACCGTTCAACATCAGTTGCAGATAACCACATTCAATATAGGCTCGATAATCTAAATCGCGATAATTGTTGGATTTGTCTCTGCCGCCCACCCAATCTTCATCCACGCCGGGAGAATAATAGGTGCCATTCAATCCTTTTCCTATCACGATGTCTTTATCATCCATATCCAAAAAGAAGCCCAGAAACACCTCTGACCGTGTATCTTCCATAGCCTTTTCGGTGATTTTGGAAAACATTCCATCCTGATTGGAAACAAAGGCAACATACCCCGCTATTCCTATCAATCCCGCCAAACAGATAAACCCAATTTTCTTTACAAGCGTGATATTTTTGTTTACAAAAATGATGAGAAAAAGAGCAAACAGTAAAAAAAAACCACATGACAGCATGATGCTGCGCCGCGCCATGATAGTCGCCAAAAGCAATCCCACCAACATCACAATCACAGCAATCTGTACATTTTTCTTCGGATGACAAAAAGCAGTCAGCAAAGTCAATCCGCTTCCCATTGCAAACACCCAGATATACTGCTCAGAAAAACCTTGGTCGGAGGTTAAAATAAAATAAAGAAACGGAAAAGCAGAGAGAGAGAATACACCAAACTTATGGATGCAGCCAAATAATTTCTGCAAAAACAACGGATTATTGACCGGAATAAACACAACCAATGGCACTAAATACGGCAATAGCCGATAGCCGTTACTAAAAAGATATTCTTTGAGGTAGTGATAATTAAAAATAAATCCGTAAAAGAGGATGTAGCACTGCCAAGCCAAAAGGAGAATAATAACAATACGCAAATACCGTGAATAGATATTTTGCAGTGATGCCAATTTCGCCCAATAATATCCATAAAGCCCCAAAGCCGTCAATTGGACGATGTTCATAATACTCCCCGGAACGACCTCCAAGGCTATAATGACCGTGGCACCGGAATAAATCAATATCCCCAACAAAAATCGAGTAATATATTGCTGCAAAGGAGTTTCTGCTATTGGCTTCACGCTTTCCATAATCCTCCTTTCCCATGCACAAAAATTTTGCGGTATTGCATCGGTGCAAGAATTATTCCATTGAAATTGGAAATAATGGATGCTATGAAAACAGCACTGACACCAAAATTTAACTTAATTAGTCCCATACATAAAGATATAAACAAGATTGGCGAAACGAAACAAGAATAGTATTGAAGTTTTAACGCCCCAATTCCATTGAGCAAATTTCCAAAAATGGAACCAAACATCAAAGTCAGCATATATATAAGGCACAATGAAGAATGAATAAAGGGAATGTCAACCACATCTTTGCCAATCCAAATGGGATAAGCAAGCGATGAAACGCAAAGCATAAATATGCCGACAATTACAAACAAACCATATATAGTCAGGTATTTCTTTGTTGCATTTTTTATCCACTGCACATCATTGGAGGCATAAGCATCCGTTGCCGCCGACCAGAAGGGGAAAATAAAGATGGAAAATACCATATAAAGTACATTGAAATATTTAAAAGTAACATTGTATGAGGTCACATCTTCCATCCCGATATAGCTTCCAATGATAAAATTTGCTGATTGATAGTGAATTAAACCTGCAACTTGAATGACGAAAAAAATAACTCCCAGATTAAGTATGGCTTTACTGCAATTAACATCAACAAGAAACAAAGAGGGTCTGTATTGCTTGTATTGTGTTGAAAAAAGAATAATATTTGATACA
>BNTT01000098.1 GCA_025996815.1 Bacteroidia bacterium | reverse complement strand
TTTCTGCACAACTGCAATTAGATTTGACAAGGCACAACGCACAATATCCGCCAATAGCGATACATGAAAGGGCAAACATTCACGACCGTTTTCTGTTGATAGACAACGATATATATCATATTGGTGCGGCGCAGGATAAACGGCGAAATCAGGGTTTTGAGATATTTGTTTGTTCGCTCGTCGGGATATTTTACAAATGTATCGTTGAAATGTTGCAAACTGCCGAGCAGTCCGGGGTTGATAAAGTTGAACAAGTTCCACAACTCGCCCAAATGGTTTTGAATGGGTGTGCCGGTGAGAGCAATGCGAAAATGTGCTTGCAGTTGCATGGTGGCTTTGGACGTTTTGGTGGCGTAGTTTTTGATTACGTGCGCCTCGTCGAGCACTGCGGTGGCAAATTCGGGTTCTGCCATCAGCTTTTCCTCCGACTGCAACAGTCCATACGACACGAGCAGCACATCGCCTGCTTCGAGCGATTTTACTGTTTCTCTGCGGTTGCTTACCGATGTCCCCAGCGTTTTAACATTCAGTGTGGGGGCAAAACGCTGTATTTCGTTGAGCCAGTTGCCAACCACCGACACGGGGCAAACCACCAGCGCGGCTCCCAGCGGGGCGCGGTTGAGCAACACCGCCAGGGTCTGCACCGTTTTTCCCAAACCCATATCGTCTGCCAGACACGCTCCACCCTCCCAAGCCGCAAGGCGCGTGAGCCAGCGGAAGCCCTCCTCCTGATAGCTGCGAAGTTCGGCTTTCAGATTGGCGGGAAGGGGTGTATCAAGCAACTTGGTTTGTTCCACATTTTTCCGAAAATCTTTCCATTTTTTGTCGGCTTTGAGGTCGGCATTGTCGAAAAAATCGCCGAGAGCGACGGATGCAAATTTGTTGAGCCGCAACTGGTCTTTTTCGATGGTGGTGAACATCCGCAATTCGTCTAACTGCTTTTTGAGTTCTTTGGTCAATGCCAAAAATTCGCCGGTGCTGAGTTCAATAAACTGATTGTGCCCTTGGGCAGTGAGTGTCAGCAATTTTTGCAGCGAAACGACCGTGTTTTCATCCACTTTCAGTTCGCCGTCGAGGTTAAACCAGTTGATGCCGCTTTGGATATTCACTTTCAGATTGCCGGATTTTGCCGTGCCGCGCAACTTAAATCGTTCGCCTTCGGGCCATTCCGTCACGCAAATATCGGTGTGATTGCGCAGAATATCAAGCAGTTCGAGCGAATCCAATGGCTCGTCGAACGACATTAAATCATCCACAATGTTCAAACTGTCAAGACTTTGAATATCGTTTAGCAAAATTGTTTCGTTTTCTTTCTCCCTTTCAAAATTGCGTTTGACTTGCAATTGTGTGTCTTTTTCGTTGGAAATCAATGCTTTGCCGCCTTTTCCTGCCTTGCAATAGGGCGGGCGGTCGCCAAAGGGTTTCACATAAAGTTCTGCCTTCAAGCCATCGCCAAACGGCAGCAACTGCACCCTAATGCGCTCATCGGCAGGCACTTCGCGAATATCAACTTGCGCGTTTTCGGAGGCAACCAAATCGGAGTGAACGGTCATTCCCTCCGCGCTGAAAGAGCCAAGCAAAGCCACCAATTTGTCTTTGCCATGTTCGGGAACGGAGATGGGTTGCTCGTTGATGATTTGCAAAATCTGCTGCTGGTGCGGCGTAAGTTCGTAAATGCGATAGCGCGTGTTTGTTTCCTTCTCTACAATAATGCTGTCTGCAAAAGTTTTTATATCCGAGGCAAGAGTATATTTATTTGCCTCTTTTTTGATTGAAATAATGGGTTTTGCCTCCACAAATTCTATCGGCGTGTCGGTTGTTCCGGACAAGAAAATATAGGGGTGCCCGATTAAAGCAGGGAAAACGTCATTGCTAAAGTCGTAGTAACTATCATAATATGAGTTGTGATATTTCAGCGTTTTTGCGACACGGAAATCCTGGTCGCTCATCCCTTTGGCATCGCCGTTAGCAAAAGTTTTGAGGGCTATGTTCCTGCCCGCCGACCAGCCCTTTGCTTGCCGTGTTTGCAGTACAGGCTGGATGTCTTCGCTGTGTGGCTCAAAATAATACACCACGCGCGAAGTATTTTCAGCATCTTTTGCAGTGCTTTTAGCCGCAGAACTTTTCATTCCAAAAAGCAAATTCAGCGATTTTTCCCAATCCTCCTGACGAACAATTCTTGACAGAACCGGCTGATAGTTTAATTTTTTAGAAAGCATTTCATATAAATCGTCAATTTCGGCATCATCAAACCACGATTTCATGACAAAAAACACTTCATAAGCCAAAATCCAAATTTCGGAATTGTATGCCTTTTTGGCAATAGCCACAAGTTCTTTTTTGTTGTCCAATTTTTCGCCTGAAAGATAAAGAGTCAGGATTTGGGCTAAAGTAAAAATTGTTGTTTCGTCCTGCAAAATCTCCTTTTTCATGGTCTCAACCAACGCAGAATAGGATGATTTTTTGTGATTCAGAGCAAAATAAACAGCCGGTTCAAAGTAAGATTCATGCCTCGTTCTTCCCTGACTCTTCAGTACCCATGCATAAAATTTCTGAAAAATGGGCATAGACACCTGATTATCAACAAGAAACAAAGTAGTAATATAGTAAAAGGAAGTATAAATGAAAAGAAAAGGGAGCGGTATTTTAATGCCATTGTTCACTCTCTGCTTGAATGTTTTGAAGGCTTTATCTGTGTCCCCGTTTATCAAATGCACGATTGCTAATCGTTCGATGGCGTTTAAATTAGTCGAATTTAAGTTATTTAACACCTCTGCGAAATTTCCCTGATAAAACTGCCCTGCGTGACGGATGTTCAAAACTATTTCTTGAACATCCGTTTTACACGTAGCACCCAAACGCTCTATTTGGCTAACAGTTTCTGATGTTGGCACCAAGTTCTGTAAATTGTCATCGTAAATACCATCTAATGCAGTATCTACAATTTCCGGATTTATCAAATGTATAAACGGCGCATAATCTTCGTTTTGCAGTATCATGGCGCAGTAATCAGCCATTTCGTTTGGAAAACATTTAAAAAATAAAGCCTCGTATTCAGGATATTTTTTAGGGGAATGGCAAAGCGTGTAAAGCAAATTTCGCAGCAATGGGCGATAAACCTTTTCTCTGGCAAAATAAAAGCGCATATCGGGGTCTTTTTTAATAATATTTGCCCACAACACATCCATACCGGTGAGTTTCGGGCAAATGTAAATCAAAAAATCCGGATTTATAGAATATTTCGGATAATAATAACTTTTGTCAAACGCTACTAATTTGTTTGCTATCGCTTTTTCCAAAAATTCTTTAATGAGCTTTTGCACCATTGAATACCTAAAACGAATACATCCCTGCAACTCACTAATGTCAATGCCTGTCCCATTCAAGGCAAGCATTTTCAAAACAAACCGTTCCTGCTCGGAAAGCGATTCATAAAATTTTATTTGTGCGGGTGTGAGCATTTTTATTCGATATTACACTGCATATTTTCCGATTTTGTCAAAAACAGGGTCTAATTCTTTCACCCTGTTCACGGTCATTGCCAATTCGGTGGATATGCTCCCCCTGAATCCCCACAATTCCGTTTCCCAACCCTCCTCGTAGGCACAATTTATTAACGGCACAAAATCTCTATCGCCCGACAACAATTTTAATATCGCCGGTTTGTCGTGTTTGTAAATGACTTTCAGTCCACTCGCAACTATCTGAGTATCAACGGCTTTTTCGCCAGACTGTGCTCTTTCGTACTTTATAACTTCAAAGCCCCGAGATTGTGCAATACCCCAAAGAGAGTCATTCGGAGGAGGTGTGGAGCCAACAAGAATCGCCTTAACAATTGTATGCCCGTTGGCAACCTCCCGCAATAACGCCCCAAAATCTATCCGCCAAGAAAAATCAATCGGCACCTGTTCCGGCGAAGCCGCCGGAATACCTTTTTTCTTAGCCGCAAATTTCCCGCCTTCAATAAAAATATTAGAATTATCCACTAATATTAAGCACTCATTTAATGTATCTTCCATAAAAATTATTGAATTTTTAACTTCGCATTAAACCCTTGCAGCGTTTCCAAGACATTGCTTTTCACATTGATGAAATTGGTGATGCCAAGGGCTTTCAAGTCTTCCGAGCACGCGGGCGCGCCGGCTATGACCAAGATTTCCTTGTCGCCAATCAATTTGTGGGCTTCGGGAGCGAAAGTAGCGTATTCGTCGTCGCTTGAGCAGAGCACGATGAGGTCTGCGTTGGCTTTGCGAGCCGCTGCAACGCCTTCTGCCACTGTTTCAAAGCCGAGGTTGTCGATTACTTTGTAGCCCGCGCACGCCAGAAAGTTGGACGAGAATTGCGAGCGTGCCAGTCGCATCGCCAAGTTGCCGATGGTGAGCATAAAGGCTTTCACTTCCTTGCCCGATTTTTCGGTCGTGAGGCGGAGGGTTTCAAATTCGTTGCCCAAACGCTTCGTGTTCAAAAGGGTACAGGGTATAGGGTTAAGGGTAGAAGGTGCTGTATCATTACACCCTCCACCTTTCACCTTTGACCCTTCACCTTTGACCTTCTCTCCCGCTTCTTCCGCGAAATTCGGAAACTGATTGGTGCCCAGCAACACTTCGCGGCGTTGCGCCAATGCCTTGAAACACTTGTCTGCGCTTGCGTTGACTGCATTTTGGATTTCTCCGGCGAGCACCGATTTGTAAAAACCTTTGGCTTTTGTGTCCGTAAACAACTTCCACGCTTCTTTGGCGATGGAGTCGGTCAGCGTTTCGATGTAATAGGAGCCGCCGCTCACGTCTGCCACTTTGTCGAAGTGGCTTTCTTCTTTCAGCAACAGTTGCTGGTTGCGGGCGATGCGTTCCGAGAAATCATCGGGAGTCTTGTAGCATTCGTCGAAAGTGTTCACTAACAACGAATTAACCCCTGCGATGGATGCCGACATAGCTTCCGTTTGCGTGCGGAGAAGATTGACGTGCGCATCGTAAACCGTTTGTCTGAACGTCGAAGTCTGCGCAAAGATGTTCATCTTGCTTGCGCAGCAGCATTGGTTGTTTGGTCCCTCGTTCGGGCAATCGTGTTTGCACGTTGGGTTGTAAGACTTCACGATTTCTGCCCACAGCAGGCGTGCTGCGCGGAATTTGGCGATTTCCAAGAAATAGTTGGTGGAAACGCCGAAATTGAATTTGATTTTTTTAGCCGCTAAGGCAGGCTCTAAGCCCGCTTTTATTAACTGACTCAAAATTTCATCGCCCCAAGCCAGCGCGTAGCCCAATTCCTGCGTGATAGTCGACCCCGCATTTTTTAACAGGCAGGCATTCACGCCGATGACCTTGAAAAAATACATTTCGGGAGCCACAGCCTTGACAGCCGCCACCATTTCCGTGAGCCATTCCTCTTTGACATGCCCTTTGCGCAGGATGATACCCACGAAGTCGATGTTGACCGACCCGTGAATTTTCGTCAAATCACACTTTTTTTCTTTGAAATACGCCACCAAAATCTCGACCAATTTCGCCGACTGCATATTGCAGGTCGTGAAATTCAGTTCCACATATTCCGGCAGGATGTCTTTCAACAGGGTCGCGATGTTTTCCCTGCTGATTTCCTCGCCATTAATCTTGAAGCCCAGCGAATTAACACCCTTGTTGAGGATGTCCAATGCCTTTTTGTTGGCTTCGGCGAAGTTTGTTACCACAATGTCTTGGCGCACAAACCAGTCATTGTTCTTTTTTGTGCCGCGCACGTAGGGAAATTCGCCCGGCGCGGTGTCAATAGCTTTCAGCCCGGCGAGGTCTTCCTTGCGGTAGAACGGCTGCACATTGAAATTTTCGTTTGTTTTCCAAACGAGTTTTTTCTCGAAATCGGCACCTTTGAGGTCGGCGATAATTTTCTCCATCCACTTTTCAGTCGAAACGGGAGGAAACTCCGAAAGAAGTTTTTCTTTAGATTTGCTCATTATCTTTTATTTTTTTAGAATTTTATTTTTTTTCGGCTACAAAATTAGATAAAAATCACGAGATATGCAAGCGCATGAATAAAAAGTCAAGACCAGACATCCTTTTCGGGCATACAGCCTACCGTACTCGAAGTACAAATTGCTACCTTTGTAGCGTAATAAACTAATTGTTAAACAACTAATTAAGTATGCTTATGGACAGATGTTGTGGTCTTGACGTGCACAAAGATAGTGTATTTTTGTGTATGTTGGACGAAAATGGTAAAATTTTTTTAGAAAAGCGTTACGGCACGCTCACCCCCGCCCTCACGGAGATGCGTGATACGCTGGTCGAACATGGCTGCGGACAAGTGGCGATGGAGAGTACGAGTATCTACTGGAAGCCGATATGGCGGGTCGTTGCCCGGTCGCAAGAGCAATGTGAAGGATGCGCAGTGAATAGCGGAGTGTTTGCAAAAAGAGCTGATACGGGGCAGTTTTGTTCCCGGTGCAGTTATAGCGCAAATGCGTCAATACACCCGCCAATGCAGGCGATTGACAAAAAGTATGGTTCGGCTGGAACAGCAGATGGACAATCAATTGCAGGAAATTTTTTTTATCCCTTTTTTGCTAATCCAAAAAAAAATCATACCTTTGCACCCGTTATGATATTTCAGGAAGGACAGGCATACGAGAGAGAATTTTGTGTTTCGGGTGAAGTATATAACGGTTTCGTTGATGTTTTTCGCGACCGAAATCCGTTGCATACCGATGCTGCATTTGCCAAAAACAAAGGGTTTGAAGGTGTTGTTATGCACGGAAATATTCTGAACGGGTTTCTTTCCTATTTCATCGGCGAGTGCCTCCCAACGAAAGATGTGATTATTCATTCGCAGGAAATTCAATTCAAAAATGCGGTTTACCTCAACGACACGCTGAATTTCAAAGCGCAGGTGGTGGGTGTTTACGAGTCTGTGAATGCCATCGAATTTAAGTTTGAATTTCGCCGAAATTTAACGAAAATTAACGAATCAACAGAGGGGGGGGTACAACTTCCTGATAATCAGCAAGTTATGACTGATAAAAAGCCGCTGTTAGTTGCAAAAGGTAAAATTCAAATAGGATTATTAGTATGAATATATTGATTACAGGCGGCTCTTCCGGTTTAGGAAAAGCAATCACCCAAAAATTAGCTGAGGATAAAGGTAATCGGGTCTATTTTACCTATTATAAATCGGCGGGAAGTGCAAAAGAAATAAGCAGTCGATTTGCGAATGCTATAGGGATAAAGTGTAATTTCTGCAACAAAGACGATGTAAAATCGTTAGTCAGTCAGATAGCCGAAATGAATTTGGAAGTTTTAGTAAATAATGCTTACAGTGGGGTATTCTTAAAAGGGCATTTTCATAAGGTGTCTTCATCTGATTTTTTAACTGAGTTCGAAAAAAATATTATTCCAACGATTGAAATTGCGCAGGCTGCTATAAGTCTATTTCGTAAAAAACGGCAAGGGAAAATAATAACCGTTTTGACTGCGGCATTGTTCGATATTCCGATAGGTGCTTCTATGTACGTGGCAAATAAAGCCTATTTGGAAAAATTAACGAAGGTGTGGGCATCTGAAAACGCAAAATACAATATCACCTCCAATTCCGTGTCCCCCTCTTTTATGCAAACGGCATTAACCGCAGATACGGACGAACGAATCATTGAGCAGATGGTGAACGAGCACCCTTTGAAACGATTACTGACCGTGGAAGAAGTGGCAGAAACAGTTTTGTTTTTAACGCACGCATCGGCTCAATTGAATGGGGTGGATATAATTATGAATGCAGCCACCTGAAAAAAAAAATTTTTGTCATTTTATTTTGCTAATTAAAAAAAAATGCTTACCTTTGCACCGAATTATCAGTATCATATAAACAAAAAATGAAAATGAAAGCAAATGTAAAAGGGTTAGTGATTGCGCTGTTGGTGCCTCTCGTACTGGGTCAATGCAGCGAGAGCGGGGATTTTGGGCAGACCGACACGCCGCAGATGTGGACCAAAAACGTGGCGAAAACCGCCGCCCAGCAGCAGAGCGTGACGTTTACCCTGACTTCGGAGTATTTCAATACCGAATGGAAAGTTTATGTGGCGGCGACCGGCGCAGGCAGGGCAGCGGGCGTGACCGCGACGTGCTCTAACGGCACGGAACTGGTGCTGAAGCACACCTCGGATATTCGCCCAGGCAGTTATTTTATCTCCGCCACCGCGTCGGGCAAGTCCGAAAGTGAGCGCCTCAAACTCAACGTACTCGCGTTTTCACCCGACCAGACCACTACCCCCATAGCATACATTTCAAGCATCGCAAAATCCACTCTCCAGCAGGCAAACATCGCTTTTACCGTGGACAATAGCGACTTCTACGAGGGAGGCGATGCAACCAAGTGGAAAGTTTATGCCTCGCCGACAAGCGCCACGTTGGCTCCCAACATAACCCCGCAATTCAACAAAGCGGCTCAAACCTTGACCTTGTTTCATTCCCCTGACATTCCCCTGGGGAGCTACTGGGTTACTGCCACCGAAGCCGACAAGAATGAAAGCGAGCGGCTGGAACTCACGATTACAAAGTATATGGCAGACGTAACACCGACTCCGAATATTGCCACTACTACCGTTGCCAAGACCGCCGCCACACAGGCGAGCGTGGATTTTACCCTGAACAACGCCGCTGTTTATTCGAGTTCGACTATATGGAAGGTTTATTCCTCGCCAACAGGCGACGGACCGAACAACAACGTAGTCGCTTCCCTCAGCGATATATTACTGCGGCTGACATCCAACACGGGTGACATGGCGCTGGAGAGCTACTATATTGCCGCCATCAACCCTCCAAACACCGAAAGTGGGCGGCAGAAGCTCACGGTTGCCGCGTATGTGCCGACTCTGACACCGACTCCGGATATTACCCCTGCTGTCGTTGCCAAGACCGCCGCCACACAGCCTCGCGTGGAAATTACCCTGAACAACGCCGCTGCTTATTCGAGTTCAACTGCATGGAAAGTTTATACCACGGTGGCAGGAACCGAATTAGACCCCTACGTAACTATCACCTTCGACGGTGAGTTCATGCTGCTGACATCCTCCACGGGTAATGTGGCGGTGAAGAACTACTATATTGCCGCCACCAACCCTCCCTACGCCGAAAGTAAGCGGCAACTGGTTGAGGTCGTTGCGGCATCACGGACACAAACACCGGTGGCACTGTTTGCCACCATTGGCAGACCGCCCCAGGCTACGCCAAGCGTAACAGTGAACCTGACCAACAATCCTCCCTACTCAAACAGAAGTGAATGGATTGTATATTCCTTGGCATCGGGCAATGTGCGGAACACCGACCTGACCCCGAGTTTCAACGCGACCGCTCAGGAACTGCTCCTGATATCCGCCAAGGGTAATGTGACAGCGGATAACTACTGGATTTCCGCCCAGGAACCCCTCGAAACCGAAAGCGCGCGGCTGCGCATCGTGGTGGCGAATGTATCCACTCCTTTAACCGGCGCGATAACCATCACCGGCACCGCAATAGTCGGACAAACCCTCACTGCAATTACCTCCGCCCTTGATGGTGATGGAAACGGAGCCATCATCTACCGGTGGAAACGAGAAGCCGCGAATATTGGAACAAACAGCCCAACCTATACCTTAGTGCCTGCCGATGCAGGGAAAACCATCACCGTAGAAGTGAGCCGCAACGGATATTACGGAAGCATAACCGGCGGTCCAACGGCAACAGTTACCTTCCCCGCTCTAACCGGCTCGGTAACCATCGACGGCATCGCGGAAGTCGGACAAGTCCTCACAGCCAATACCTCCCTCCTTGGTGGAAGCGGAGCCATCGCCTACCATTGGAAACGGGGTAGCGTGGATATTGGGACAAACGTCCCAACCTATACCTTAGTGGCTGCCGATGCAGGGAAAAACATCTCCGTAGAAGTGAGCCGCGCCAACAATGCCGGCAGCACCACCGGCTATCTGACTGCCACAGTTGTCTACCCCGATTTAACCGGCACGGTAACCATCACCGGCTCCGCAAACGTCGGACAAACCCTCACTGCCAATACCTCCCTCCTTGCCGGAAGCGGAGACATCACCTACAAGTGGAAACGAAATGGCACAACTTCAATTGGAACCAACAGCCCAACCTATACCCTGTTGGCTGCCGATTTAGGTGCAACCATCTCCGTAGAAGTGAGCCGCGCCGGATATTTAGGCAGTGCCACCGGCGGTCCAACTGCCGCAGTTGCGGCTGAAATCCCCGGTGCTTTAACCGGCTCGGTAACCATCGACGGCACCGCGCGAGTAGGACAAACCCTCACCGCAAATACCACTGCCCTTGGTGGAAACGGAGCCATCACCTACCGGTGGAAACGAAATGGCACGACTTCAATTGGAACCAACAGCCCAACCTATACCTTAGAGACTACCGATTTAGGAGCAACCATCACCGTAGAAGTGAGCCGCGCCGACAATTCCGCCAGCGTAACCGGCGGTCCAACTGCCGCAGTTGAACCTTTCATGTTCACTTTGACAGGCATAGTATACATCGAAGGCATCGCGGGTGTCGGACAAGCCCTCAAAGCAAATATCTCCCTCCTTGGTGGTAGCGGAGCCATCACCTACCGGTGGTTCCGGAATGGCACGACTCCTATTGGGACAAACGTCCCAACCTATACCGCAGTGGCTGCCGATTTAGGGAAAACCATCACCGTAGAAGTGAGCCGCGCCAACACTATCGGCAGCATAACCAGCGAGCCAACGCAGATAGTTGTCACCGTTTTAACCGGCTCGGTAATCATCGCCGGCTACACGATGGTCGGAAACATCCTCACTGCAAATACCTACCTTTCCGGAAGCGGAGCCTTCACCTACCAGTGGAAACGGAATGGCTCGACTCCAATTGGGACAAACAGCCCACTCTATATCTTAGTAACTGCCGATGTGGGAGCAACCATCACCGTAGAAGTGAGCCGCGCCGACAATTCCGCCAGCGTAACCGGCGGTCCAACTGCCGCAGTTGAACCTTTCATGTTCACTTT
>BNTT01000097.1 GCA_025996815.1 Bacteroidia bacterium | reverse complement strand
GCCAGTGTGAATGAAAAAGGCAATGCCGGCAACGGAGTTGCCACCGACGCGAACGGGCGATTTACCATTAGGGTGTCGTCCGATGCTGTGTTGGTAGTGTCTTATTTAGGTTATGCCACGCAGGAGGTTGCTGTGGGTGGCAGAACAAGTATTAACATTACGCTAATCGACGACAGTCAGGCTTTGGAGGAAGTGGTCGTAGTGGCTTATGGCACACAGAAAAAGCGCGACCTTACAGGGAGCGTAGTTTCGCTGAAAGCAGAAGCCATTGGGTCGCCTACGGCAACCACCAATTTTGTTTCCTTACTTCAGGGACAAGCAGCCGGAGTGAGCATACAAAACTCCTCGGGACGATTGGGTGCAGACGCAGATGTGAAGATTAGAGGGGTGAGCTCCATTAACGCCGGCACTAATCCTCTTTGGATTGTTGACGGTATTGCTACCTCGCTATCGCCCACCTTGCTCAATCCTACGGATATTGAATCCATAGAAGTATTAAAAGATGCTGCGGCAACGGCTATCTATGGTTCCAGAGGCTCCAACGGAATCATCATGATTACTACCCGAAAAGGTGCCTCCGGTAAGTTTTCCGTGAATGCCGATTATAGTGCCGGTGTTTCTACCCTGCCTCTTGGTCATAATGTAAATCTGATGAACTCCAAACAATGGTTTGAGATTAAGGATTGGGCGAAGAAATCATTGCTCGGTACCGACTATGCCATGTCTGACTTTTATCAGGGCGTCGCTTATGCAACAGAGTATCTGACACGAGAACAGGCAGAAGGTATTAACACCAACTGGAGGGATGAATTGATGCGTACCGGCAGTTTCCAAAATGCGAATTTCTCCCTTACCGGCGGGCAACCCGTATTCACCTATTTCGTTTCCGGAAATTATAGAAGCGACAAAGGTGTGATGAATGAAGACAATTTAGACAGGTTTAATTTAAGAGCAAATGTGGACGTAAAGCCCAATGAGTATTTTAAGCTCGGTACAAGAACGAACCTGTCTATGAGCAACCGAACGACTACTAATTCGTCTTTTGGAAGTTTACATACAGCAGCACCTATTCAGCCTGTTTATAGCCTGGTGAATCCTTTGGTATATTACAACCCGCAAACCGGAGCGAATTTTGCTGCTTTAAGCGACCCCGATAATTATCTCAATCAGTCTGACGCATATCGTGTACTGACTAATTTGTACGCTCAATACACCCTTCCGTTTCTTAAAGAACTGTCGGTGAGAGGGGAAGTTTCACTTGATTACAGGAATTCACACGAAAATCAATATACTTCCGCCCTGATTCGTAATCAAGGAAATCGGGCTACAGATAACGGTTCCACCTCCAAAAATTTGAATTACAATGCGTATCTTACATACGATAATACCTTTGGCGACCACAATTTGAATGTAGTAGGGGGTATTGATGCCCAACAAAACAGTGCATGGTCGTACAACATGACCGGAGAAGAGCTGACAGGAAATTATCAACAGGTAGGTACTCCCGGCAGATTTATTGGTATGAATGCCGGATTAGGCAGCGAGTCATATCTGTTGGCTTACTTTGCACGAGCAAACTATAAGTTAAAAGATAAATACTTAGCCTCCCTCAGCATCAGGCGTGACGGCTCTTCGGTATTTACTCCCGACTATCGCTGGGGTAATTTTATCGCTGCTTCTGCCGGGTGGATTATTTCCGACGAGGATTTTATGAGTGACTTTGGGGAAAAACATTTCCTGAAAATTCGCGGTAGTTATGGTCAAACCGGAAATGCAGGCATTCCTACCGGTTTGGATTTTACGCAGTATGATTCATCTCATCGCTATGGAGGTACGAGTGTAATGGCTGCTAATGGCACAACGATTTCCTCACTTGGCGTTCAAGACCTGAGATGGGAAACAACCAATAGTTTGGATGTTGGGGTGGACTTTGGTTTTTGGAACAACCGTGTCAATGGGTCATTGGCTTATTACAACAAATATGTAGATGGACTGCTTTTGGCTGTCGACCTTCCCCCCTCAGCAGGTTTCTCTTCCTTCTGGACTAATATTGGTGATTTGCTCAACCGAGGTATAGAATTTAACGTTACCAGCAATAATTTGGAAGGAACCCAGCTGAAATGGCAAACCTCTTTCAACATCGCTTTCAATCATAACGAAGTAAAGAAACTGACACCGATGATTGACCAGGCCGGAACCGGTTTGCGCAATGATGACTATCTCACAAAAGTAGGTTCCGGCATCAGGGATTATTATATTTCCGAAACAGCCTATATCGACCCGCAAACAGGTTTGCGCATGATTTATGCACGCGACCAGGATTATTATGCCGAGACGGGCGAAACCCGCCGACTGAAAGATGCATCCGGAAAAGACGTGGTGGTGATAGGTAACCGAGGGAATACCAACAACAACCGGTTTCACTATAAAAACAAAAACGGTATGGCAAAATATTATGGTGGTATGACCAATAGTTTTGGTTATAAGTCATTCGATTTCAATTTTTTGATTACTTTCTCAGGCGGTAATTATTTCACGGATTTCCAAACTCAGATGAATCCCTTGGATTTATATGGGAATTATTGGAAAACACCGGGTGATAATGCAAAATATCCGCGTCTGTTGTGGGGAACACAAACAAAATTGGAAGACGGAACCACAGTGGATATAGGAGATTTGAATGGCAGGAGGCTCAGCGATTTTATGTATAAAGGAGATTATGTCAAACTGAAATCCATTACCTTGGGATACACCTTAGATAAGATGAAATGGTGCAACAGCCTGAGAATCTATACCACCGTGGAGAACCTGTTTGCCTTGACAGCAGCCGATTATCCCGGATACGATGTGGAAGGTAATCCCGGAAACGCCGGTGGGTATGATGCACAATATTGGAACTTGCCTCAGTTATTTACGGCTACCGTAGGTTTATCAGTTAAATTTTAAAATGAATATAATATGAAAAAGATAGTATTTTTGATTTTAGTCGTGGCAGGAATGACTGCCTGTGAAAACCCGGAATTTTTTGAATTAGAAAGACCGGTAGAAAAACCCTGGCTCACATTAACAGAGTTTGAAAGGGCTCCTGTAGGGGCTTACAGAAGGTGTTTTGCATCATCAGAGTGGTCAAACAACATAGTGATGTGGACCTGTTTTCAAACATCTGTTGCCGATGATGGAGCGCTGGCTACAGCCGGTGAACTTACTCTTGGGTGGTATCGTGATACGGAAGCGAATAAGTCGTGGTTAGATAATGATGTATTTCCCAGTGTCTATTCCGGAATTGTGTCTATTTGTGATGCCCTTCAATTTGTGGAGGAAAAAGGGGGAAATCCTTATCCTACCATTTCACAGGAGGACAAGAAAAATAACTTGGACCGAATTGTTGGCGAACTCCATTTCGTGAGAGGGTTCTTGTATTATTACATGGCGACCCTCTATTGTACGGCTTATGTGCCCGGCGGAACGAATGATGAAAGGCAAATACCGCTTGTAACCAAACGACCTCTCGGATACACTGACGCTACAAACGTCCCCTTGGGAAGTGTACAGGAAGTATGGGACCTCATACTAAGCGATTTTAAAGCGGCATACGATTTGTTGCCCGAACGGTATATTGAAGGGAAAATGCACATTGCCTATTCCGCCGGCAGGGCTAACCAATTTTCAGCCGCAGCCATGCTGGCTCGTACCTATTTTGCTTTGGGTAATTACCCGGAAGCAAGGAAATATGCCTCTTTTGTGATTGACCAAAATGGTGGTGATTACGATTTAAGTGAAGACCCTATTGAAGCCTTTAACAAAAGTACGAATACGCGCGGAAAGGAAGTCCTTTTGTATTCTCCGAATTTTGATAAAGCAGTTGGGGCTACAACTTATAATATGGCAACCTATAATCACCGGTTACCGGAGAATCCATGTCCGTGGAATTTAGTATATTTACATCCTGACATTGTAAAGCGCCTTGGTTGGATGGATAATCCCAAAAGCGATACCACCATCAATCAGGCAGCCCGGATTGATAAACGTTTCCAGCAACTGATTGCTGTGCGCGAACCGTCCAATGTGCCCGAGGCAGACCGGCTGCCCGACAGGTACTATGAGACTCGTGACGAACTGAAATGGCGGACTTTAGTAGCAGATAAAGCCCTTAGAGGTCCGGAAATCCAGTGGACAAATATAGCAATACTCCGGTTGGCAGAGATGTATCTGACACGTTCTATCTGCGCATTTAAAGCAGGGGATAAACAAGATGCTGCCAACGACCTGAATGTGGTAAGAAAACGTGCATGGGACGAAAACGTTGCCGGTCAATCGTATGAATCATCGGCTCATTTTGTAACCGCAGCCAATATTACAGAGGCGGTGATAGAAGACGAACGAATCGTTGAAATGTTTTGCGAAGGCGACCGTATCAATTACTTGCGCGGCTTGAAGGTAGATATTCCACCGGGCGAACACGACGGTGGTCCGATACCCTACACCAGCAAGAAACTCGTATGGAAAGTTCCCCAAAGGGAAGTGGATTTGAATCAAAGTTATAGATAATTTTTGTCTGAACCTTGATTTTAATAAGATTTTCAGGATTAACAGGATTATAATCGTGTAAATCTTGAAAATCTTTATTAAATGAAAGTTTTTGGCTATCTTTGCAAAATGAAAATAATTAAAAATTCAAAAAGTATGAAAGTTATATTATTATCGACAATTGTTTTTGTCGGATGCCTGTTGATAAGCGATACTGCCTTTGGACAGCAAACCCTGCCGGGAACCGAACCGTTGCAGTGGACGGAAGATTATGTTGAGCGCAATAACCGTTTTATCACGCAGTTTCTTGACAAAAAAATCACAGAAAGCGAAACTTGCAGGGCTAAATACTGGCGCCGAGATTTTACAGGGTTTGACACATACTCAAAGTCCGTTGAGACGAACCGCGAACGCCTGAAATTCATCATCGGTGTTCGGGACAACCGGGCGCCGTTCGATTCGCCTGAGTTGATAAATACACTCAACCAGTCCGCCGTTCTCCTTGAAACCGGAACGCATACCGTTCTGCAAGTCCGATGGAAAGTGTTTGACGATTTTTCCGCCGAAGGATTGTTGATAAAACCGAAAACAAATAAGGCAACAAAAACAATTATTCATCTGCCGCACAGTAGTGACCGGCAATTTCACATTCCCGCCTCTTTGGCAAAAGACGAACAGATGTTCATTCCGTTGCTGCTCGATAGAGAACCGGTACCCCGAGGCCGAATTGAAATCGGCAACCGTGAATACATTTACCGTTCGGCATACCAACTGGGCAGGCACATCATCGGCTACGAAGTTCAGGAAATTTTAGCGCTTGTCGATTGGGCAAAGAAAACGCCGGATATGTACGTAAAAGTACAGGGACAGGGCGATGGCGGTTTGTTGGCGTTTTATGCGGCGGCGGTTGATACACGTATTGACGAAGCCATCGTTGTTGATTATTTCGACAAACGGGACAGGCTGTGCGAAGAACCGATTGACCGGAATGTTTTTGGTTTACTGAAAGAATTTGGCGATGCAGAAATTGCGACACTGATTTGTCCTCGAAAACTGACTGTCGCTTTGTTTGATGCACCGGAATTAACGCTTCCGGAAAACAACCCATGGAAGAGTAGTTCCAAGTATGGCGGCGCACCGGGAAAACTAAAAAAAATAAATCCCGAATCCGTCAAAGCGGAAATCGAACGAGCCAAAAATTTAGTCAAGCCCTTGAAAACGGATTGGATTCAATTTGCAGAATCCGGTGCAGCGTGCGTTAAGCCATTTGCTAACTCAATAACAGAGAAAACACAGCGTCCACCGCTCTTGCTTTCACAGGAAAATATTGTCAAGCAAATGGACAAACACAATCAACGGCTACTCACGGAATCCGTTTTTACCCGCAGGAATTTCTGGAAGAAATTAGATACGTCGTCGCCACAGAAAATAACGGAAACCGTTGAATGGTACAGAGACTATTTCTCACAAAATGTTGTCGGCGAATTTGAGGACGAGTTGCTGCCGATTCATCCCCGAACTCGGTTTTTCATGGACTGCAAGGACTACACCATCTACGAAATTGAGTTGGACGTATTTGACGGCTTGACAGCGTTCGGTTTCCTGCTCGTCCCGAAAACACTCAAAGACGGACAAAAACTTCCCGCCGTTGTTGGACAGCACGGTTTGGAAGTTGACGCCAAAATGCACATTGCGGAGTTTAGCAAAGACAAGGAAGATGATGACCAACACATGATTACCAAATTGTGCAGCGGAAATTTTGTAACATTCGCACCGCAGGGGATTTTTAAGTTAAGTCACCGCTTCCGCTTTAATCAGCGTCAACTCAATTCGCTTGGTAAAAATCTTTTTGCAGTCATGACCGCACAACACAAGCAAATCGTGAAATTTCTGCAAACATTGCCGTTTGTCGAAAAAGATAAAATCGGTTTTTACGGCTGTTCTTATGGCGGTACGACAGCCATGTTTGTTCCGCCGCTGATTCCCGGATACAAAGCGGTTGTTTGTTCGGCAAACTTCAACTATTGGAACGACAAGGTTGCCGGAACAACGCTGCCATCGAGTTATATGTTCAATTGGGAGTACGAGATATTTGATTTCGATTTGGCGAACACGTTTGACCATAGCGATATGGCGCGTCTGATTGCTCCACGTCCGTTTATGGTAGAACGCGGACACAATGACGGTGTGGCGTGGAGTGAAAACGTGGCATTTGAATTTGGCAAGGTACGTTATTATTACGATATGTATTTGAAGATGCCTGACCGTGCAAAAATTATTTTTGAAACCGGTGGTCATTCGCCATTCGTCAAGCCACATGCTTTAGAGTTTTTGAAGAGTTCCTTAAACAGTGATTAAAAAAAAATCATGGTTCGGACAATTATTTTTCTTATCTTTGCACATATTTTAGAATTAAAAGTCATGAGGAATTTACCGATAGGGATACAGTCATTTGAGGATTTAAGAAGTAATGATTATCTGTATGTTGATAAGACAGAAGATATTTACAGGCTTGTTACGTCAGGGAAAATAAATTTTCTTTCGCGTCCGCGGCGTTTTGGAAAATCGCTCCTTGTTAGTACGCTGGAAGAACTTTACAAAGGCAGTCAATCGCTGTTTGAAGGCCTCTATATCTATGATAAATGGGATTGGACACAGCGCTATCCTGTTATACGGATAGATTGGACGAATATTGAGCACAATAGTAAAGAAGAGATGGAACGAAGTATGCTCAGTTATTTGAAACAGTTGGCTAATTTTCATCAGTTAATTTTTATTTCTGAATATGCGTCCGATTGTTTTGCGGAATTGATTACTTTGTTGCACCGCAAAGAAGGCAATAAAGTGGTCGTACTTATTGACGAGTACGACAGTCCCATATTAGACACCATGGGTAAACCGGAAGCAGAAGCAGTACGTGGGTTTCTTCAAAGTTTTTATAAAAGACTAAAAGCCACCGACGACCATTTGAAATTTGTTTTCCTGACAGGTGTAACGAAAGTGGCAAAAGTGTCAATATTTTCGGTATTGAATAGTCCGAATGATATTACACTAAGCGACAAATATGCCTCTATTTGCGGTTATACACAGGAAGAATTGGAACGCGACTTTTCGGAATATATTGACGATACGGCAGTACACGTGGATATGACAAGGGAAGATTTGCTGGCGAAAATTCGTAAGATGTACGATGGTTATACCTGGGATGGCAAGACATCGGTTTACAATCCGTTTTCCACACTGATGTTTTTTGAAAACAAAAAGTTTTCCAATTACTGGTTTGAAACGGGCACACCCACGTTTCTTATCAACCGGCTCAAAAAACACGGTCTTGCCAAAACCGTATTAGAACCGGTTATTGCTGATTCTTCGGCTTTCAACAGTTACGATCCGGACGCGATCGGTGATATTCCTTTATTATTTCAAACAGGTTATCTGACTGTCAAAGACGAAGAAATGATTGCTGGAGATTCTCTATACACGCTTGGAGTTCCCAATCTGGAAGTGCGAGAGTCGCTGATGAAGCATCTGCTAAGCGCATTTACTCAATACCCTGTGGAACAATTGGGAGTATTAGGAAAAGCAATGTTGCAACAAATCCGTAATTACGATGCAGAGGGTCTGACAAATAATATGCGCAAGATGCTCGCCGGTGTTCCCTACACTTTACAGCCGGAAGACCATGCAACGGAAGATGCCACCGAAGCCCGTTATCATATCATCTTTCAGGTGTGGATGACTTTGTTGGGTTTCAACATCCAGAGCGAAAGGTTGACTGATAGCGGAAGAATGGATGCGGTCTTGTTGCAAGACGAAGTAGCAATCGTGGCGGAATTGAAATATCACGCCACCACGAAACTTGATACCCTGCTTGACCAAGCCATCGCGCAAATCCGTAAAAAACGTTACTACGAACAATTCTTCGACCGGAAAATAATTCTGCTGGGGATAGCATTCAGCGGAAAAGAAGTGGGATGCCGGATAGAATCATTGTCTGAATTAAATTTTATAAAATGAAAAAGATATTTTTGTTATCAATCGTTATCTGTCTTATTTGTATAGACTTATCCGCTCAAATTACCGAGCGTCCGCGACCTGTTGAGTGGGGTCAGTTAGTTTATGGCGGGCGTTTTTTAGACCGTTTCCTGCCAATGCCTGCGGGGACGTTGTCAAACGATACATGGGGCGCCGAAAATGTGCTCCCCCGTTATATCGACAATGGGATAGAAGACAGGAAATACTCCTACTGGGGTGGAAATATCCTGCAAGGAAACGATGGCAAATATCATCTGTTTGTGTGCGGATGGTTGGAAAATTCTCCGGCAGGACATCACACATGGGGGAGTTCCATCGTCTTTAATGCTGTAGCCGACAAACTTTCCGGACCATACACGATTAAAGACACCATCGGCTGGGGACACAATCCTGAAGTTTTCCGATTGAAAGACGGTCGATATGTACTCTATGTCATTGGCAGGCGCTATATCGCCGATAATATCAACGGACCTTGGTCGCCCGGTACATTCGACTACGACCTAAGAGACCGGCGACTTCTTTACGACTATACTAATCAAACTTTTGCCCGTCGCGAAGATGGTTCCATGTTGTTGATTTGTCGTGGAGGAGGTTCCTGGATTAGTGAAACCGGATTATCTGCCTTTAATCAACTATCCGACAAAAGTTCATGGCCGCCGGTGGAAGGCGCATTTGAAGACCCGGTGGTTTGGCGCGACCACATTCAGTATCATCTCATTGTGAATGATTGGTTGGGACGTATTGCCTATTACCTTCGTTCAAAAGACGGTGTAAACTGGGTGGTTGACCCGGGCGAAGCCTATACTCACGGCTTTTCCATCCATGAAGACGGACAGGTGGAAGATTGGTTCAAATATGAACGGATGAAGGTTTTTCAGGATGAATACGGACGCGCTGTACAAGCCAACTTTGCCGTTATCGATGTTTTGAAAAACGACGACAAAGGTAGCGACAATCACAGTTCAAAAAATATTACCATTCCGCTCAATCCGGGATTATTATTAACGATACTCGATTCTCAACCCATTACGGCTGCCACAAAGACCATTCGTGTGAAAATTGCAGCAGAAAAGGGATTTAATCCGCATACCGATATTGACCTGTCCGCCCTGCGCTTCGGTGCATCCACCGAAGTCAATTTCGGACGAGGCTGTAAAGTAAAAAGTACGGAAAAGTCGGGAGCCGACCTGATTGTTATTTTCGATGCAGCCGGAAACGGAATCACAGCCGATGAATTTGCACCCAAACTTATTGGGAAAACACCGCAGGGAAAACTTCTTTACGGGTATGCCCGACTGCCATACGTCAATTACATCGAACCGATACTTTCTGCTCGTCAGCCTGTTTTTACGCTTCGCACAGAGAGTACGGATATATGTGTTGAAGTGCAGAATTTCGGGCAAGTCGCTTCGCAAAAAACAACTTTAAACTTAGAGGTTGAAAAAGATGGTAAAAAGGTGAAAGTGGGGAATACAATTGTCCCCGCCCTTAAACCTTACGAAAAGACCAATGTATTATTCTCGTCCCGACTATATTTGGAAAAAGGAAAGCAATATGCTTTTACATTGACTATTCTTTCGGAAGGGAAACAGGTATCGACTTATTATTTTTCCTCATCAATAACAAAATAAAAAATAATATGTACAGAAAATCAATTTTTATTCTTCTGCTGTGTTTGTGCATCAACACGATGGCGCAACAACAGCTACCTGTCTATAATCTTACCACCGACAACGGACAAAATCGGCGCACTTTCTCTACACAAAAGAATTGGGACTACAAAAAATTTCCGGCAGAACCGGAATGGGAATCTAAAAGAACTTCAAAATATGAACGTCATTTGCTTTTTATAAGTCGTTTACATAAATTAGGCTATAAATTGGCATTGTGGCTATGTATTGACCATGATATGAGCATTGTCGAAGAAGACGCCTTGTCTGCTAAATCGGGTAAACCCCAATCAGGTCAGGAACATTGGTTTCCACATCTGACAAAATTTATAGACCAGGGCGTGGACGGGTTCAAACTCGATCCGGGACGGACACTCGACGAACATCCCGAACGACAATACTATAACGGATTGACCGATGACGAAATGCACAACATGAATCAGGTGTTGGTATCGAAACAGATGAATCTCACGTTCCGCTGGAAATTGCCTGTCCTAAGAAACCATCCGGTGTGGAAGTGGACGGGAAAGCTATTGCAAACTGGCATTACAGTCAGGGAAAACTGTTTATCGACTTGTATCAGCCGGATGTATTAAAGAAGATAACATTAAAAGTAATAGAATACTATTATAAAAATGGTTCTACTGGAAATTGTGTGGAAAGTAGTAATTTTGCGGCATGGAAAAATATACGGGAAGTCAGATATTAGAGAAGATACTTTTGCCTGTGAATACAGAATGGGAAGTATCGGGAGTTGTCACCGATGAGGTCGCGGG
>BNTT01000096.1 GCA_025996815.1 Bacteroidia bacterium | reverse complement strand
TATGCTGGGAGTGGCAGAGGCATCCGCCCCACTCGACTTCAATCACGGCAATAAATATGCCTATCCGGTAGTAACCTCCAACCAAATTGACTTGGAAGAAACGTATGTGGATTTATTAAACCGCCAAGATGACGGAAATTTTCAGTTTGTTTACGACAAAACCAAAAACGGCAACCTCTCTCTGCGGATTCATCACACGGGAGCGGCAAAAGCCTTTCTGAACGGCTCTCTCGTCTATTCCGCAGAAAAAAGAGACTACCGACATATTGATTTAAGCAAAAACAGGAATTTGGCAATCAACGGCAGCAACACCCTCACCGTAGAAGGGCAGTTGGGCAAACACGGTGTTGCTCTGTTTGCTCTGAAAGAACAAGTTGCCGACGACATCCTCTTTACGCCGGGGCAACCGAATATTCTTCGCGGACCCAACGGATTTGAGTGGTGGCTGATTTATATGGCAAACAAAAATGCCGAGCCGCGCGGGCAATACATCAACCGCGTCCACTTCTTCGGCAAAAAATTAGTGGTGGACGGTATCACCGGCAAAAACACCCCCGGCGAGCATCCTGCGCCAAGCAAGCCAACGTGGCAATATCTGTCGGACAATAATCAGCAGCAGCCAAAGATAAATCAACCCATCCCAAGCACCCCCGCCACGAATTACTATTTTGAAACCGGCATAAAATCAGCGGCTACCAATGCCTCCAACGATGGAATTATTGCGTGGAAAGCCGACGATGATAATTGGCTGAAAATATTGATTGATGCCACGAATAAACAATGGAGTTACATCGTCAGTCAAAAAGGCACGCAGGAAACGTTTTCTTTTCCGCTATCAGCCGATTTTAAGGCGAATGTTTTCCACACGGTGAGTCTGTTTAAAAATCATACCGACTTCACCGTCCGCATCGACGACCTTCCGGCACCCGCGAAGCCGGTGATTGAAACCACCTTTGCAGGCAAAGGATTGCCCGGCATTTGTTCGGGAAATGCAAACGCCACCTTCGACGGAATCACTTATACCATCGGCTGGGATGAATACGATGAACATATTAAGGGCTGGCAGCCATCGAAAGACCTGCCCGGACTGCAATTGAAAGGCGATTTGCTGGACAATTACGAGTTGAGCGTACAAACCAACGCCGATGCGAAAAAGGGAATTGCCGCGGTGTATCCGGTATATATCAACCCCGACAACTATCTAAAGGCTACTTTTGACTTCACCGAAGAGCAATTTTCCATATCCGGCAAAACTAAGGGGAAAGAGATGCCCGCACAAAAAATCTCTTTGGCACACCTCCAAAAGCATTATGCCAACAGCACATTCAGCGATTTCGCGGAAAGGCATTTTATCTTTGATGCGCCCACCACGCTCGATGCCATCCTTTTCAAGAAAGAGGTGCCCGAAAATTTCCACATTCACTATGTGAAAAATGGACATTGGCAAGAATTAAGCAGCATTAAACACGCAGAGTGGGAACATCCGGGATTTCGCCGCATCGAATTTGCGCCCATCGAAACCACCGAACTTATTTTTGTCCCGAAAACGACAGAAAATCTGTCCTCGCTGCAAGAAATACGAATAAACGAGCGATTTAAACAAAATTACAATCTCAGAGTGGTCAAAAATCAAAAGGATGTTCGTATCTTTGTGGACGGAAAACAAGTTTGTGAACTCCCCAATAAATTGGGAAATTCCCAAGTGGGGCTGTTTTCAGAACAGGGGAAGGCTATTTTCAGTGCCATCACACTATTTCGAATTGAATAATAATAATAATAAAATTATAAAAAAAATGAAAAGAACAGTTTGTACTATCGGCTTAGCCCTGCTCTCGTGGAGCGGCTTTGCACAGTGGAGCCCCGCAGGGGACAAAATTAAGACGGAGTGGGCAAGTAAAATTGACCCGCAGCGTGTGTTGCCCGAATATCCGCGTCCTGTTTTGGAACGCTCGGATTGGAAAAACCTCAACGGGCTTTGGGATTATGCCATCCTGCCGGCGGGGCAGGCGGAACCTAACCGTTTCGACGGCAAGATATTGGTGCCCTTTGCGGTGGAATCGAGCCTTTCGGGTGTGCAAAAAACCGTTGGAGAGGGCAATGAGTTGTGGTATCGCCACACATTTGCCGTGCCTGCCGCCTGGAAAAGCAAGAACATCATCCTGCACTTCGGTGCCGTGGATTGGAAGGCGGATGTCTATCTCAACGATGTGAAAATTGGTAGCCATACGGGTGGCTACACGCCTTTCTGCTTCGACATCACCCCTTTTCTGACTTCCGGCGAACAAAAATTGGTGGTCAAAGTGTGGGACGGCACCGACCGGGGCTATCAACCCCGCGGCAAGCAGGTGAGCCGTCCGGAGGGCATCTGGTACACCGCCGTGACCGGTATTTGGCAGACTGTGTGGCTGGAGCCGGTGAATGAAAAGCATATCGCGTCGGTCAAGACCGTGCCGGATATAGACAAAAGCCGGATTACGGTCAATGTGAATGCCATCAACACGCAGGCGGCGGATGTGGTGGAGGTGAAAATTCTGGATGCCGGCAAAGTGGTGTCCTCTGCCCGGGCGGTGGCTTGCCAAACCTTGGAACTCAATGTGCCAAACGCCAAATTGTGGTCGCCCGAGTCGCCTTTCCTCTACGATATGACGCTCAGTCTGTATAGCAAAGGCAAGGTTGTGGATGTGGTGAAGAGCTATTGCGCGATGCGAAAAATCTCTACCAAACGCGACGAAAACGGCATCGTGCGCATCCAACTGAACAACAAAAACAATTTCCAATACGGTCCGCTCGACCAGGGCTGGTGGCCCGACGGGCTATACACCGCGCCCACCGATGAGGCGTTGGCGTATGACATCAAGAAGACGAAAGATTTCGGCTTCAATATGATTCGCAAGCACGTGAAGGTGGAGCCTGCGCGCTGGTATTCGCATTGCGACCGTCTGGGCATCCTCGTTTGGCAGGATATGCCGAGTGGCGACCGCTCGCCGCATTGGGATATGCGCCACTATTTTGAAGGCACGGAGCTGAAGCGTTCGCCGGCATCGGAAGCCAACTACCGCAAGGAGTGGAAGGAAATCATCGACTGTCTGTATTCCTACCCCTCAATTGTCGTTTGGGTGCCGTTTAACGAGGCTTGGGGACAGTTCAAGACACCGGAAATTGCCGAATGGACGAAGACTTACGACCCCTCCCGATTGGTCAATCCGGCAAGTGGCGGCAATTTCTACCACACGGGCGATATATTGGATTTGCACAACTATCCGGGACCGGCGATGTATCTCTACGATGCCGAGCGAGCCACTGTTTTGGGCGAATATGGCGGGATAGGCATGCCCCTGAAAGACCATCTCTGGCAACCCGATAGAAATTGGGGTTATGTGCAGTTCCAAAGCCCCAAAGAGGTGACGGACGAGTACGTCAAATATGCCGACCAACTGAAAACGATGATTAAGAGCGGCTTCTCGGCAGCGGTTTACACACAAACGACCGATGTGGAAGGCGAGGTGAACGGTCTGATGACGTATGACCGCAAGGTGATTAAGATAGACGAAAATCGCATCCGCGAAAAGAATCAGGAACTAATCTCCGTCATAAAATAGGAATCCATATTGTGGGGGGATATTTTGCTGCGCTCGACCGTCAGGTCGGGCGCAGTTGCAATACCTGCTCTATCATCTCAAACGACGATAAAATGTCGGCTCCGCCGGAGCGGATGGCTATGGTGTGCTCGTAGTGGGCGGAGGGGCGAAGGTCGGCGGTGCGGACTGTCCAGCCGTCTTTTTCAAACTTTACGTTTTTCCTTCCCAGGTTTATCATCGGTTCAATCGCGATGCACATACCGTTTTTCAGCAACGGTCCTGCGCCGCGCTTTCCGTAATTGGGGACATCCGGTTCTTCGTGCATTTCTTTGCCGATGCCATGTCCTGTGAGGTCGCGGACCACGCTGTAGCCTCTTGACTGGCAGTAAACCTGAATGGCGTGACCGATGTCGCCGATGCGTTTGCCCTCAATGGCGGCAGTTATTCCCACGTACAACGATTCTCTTGTTGTTTGCAGCAGCCGCTTAACTTCCGGCTTCACCTCGCCCACCTCAAACGTGTAGGCAGAATCACCGCAATAGCCGTTAATCTTCACGCCGCAATCTACCGAAACGATGTCGCCGTTTTTCAACCTGTAATCGCCCGGAATGCCGTGCACCACATTTTCGTTCACCGAAACGCAAAGGGCATTAGGAAAACCCTTATACCCTTTGAATAATGGAACACCCTTGTTGTCCCGAATAAAATCTTCCCCTATTTTATCTAATTGCCGCGTAGTAACCCCCACTTTGATGTTTTTCGCCACCTCTGCCAGAGTCGCGCCAACCATCAGGTTGGCTACGCGCATCAATTCTATTTCCTCTTCCGTTTTGAGATAGACCATTTCTATCAATAAACATTACCCTGACGACCTTTGATACGACCCGATTTCATCAGACCGTCGTAGTGGCGCATCAGCAAATGACTTTCCACCTGCTGCAAAGTGTCTAACACCACGCCCACCAAAATCAGCAGCGACGTGCCTCCAAAGAACGATGCAAAGCCCTGTTGAATGCCGATATATTTTGCCAACGCAGGCATAACTGCCACTCCTGCAAGGAATAAAGCACCCGGAAGCGTGATACGCGACATAATTTCATCAATATACTGCGCCGTCTGTTTCCCCGGCTTGATGCCCGGAATAAAGCCGTTGTTACGCTTCAAATCGTCAGCCATCTGCTTCGGATTTATCGTGATTGCCGTATATAAATAGGTAAACACGATAATCAAAAAGGCATCAACAAAATTGTACCAGAAGCCGTTCATATCCGTCAACCAGCCAAAATACCTCATCCCAAAACTATCCGCATCGGCACTATAGCCAATAAATTGAATCGGCACAAACATAATGGCTTGCGCAAAGATAATCGGCATCACATTAGCCGCATTCACCTTCAAAGGAATGTACTGACGCGCCCCGCCAAACTGCTTATTACCAATCATTTGCTTAGCATATTGCACCGGAATACGCCGTGTACCCTGCACGAGCAAGATAGCAAAGGCAGTCACAAACAACATAATAACCAGCTCCACAAGGAACATCACCAAGCCACCGGCATCCTGACCTAATCGGGAAATAACTTCCTGACTCAAAGATTGCGGCAAACGGGCAATAATCCCTACCATAATGATGAACGAAACACCGTTGCCGATACCCTTATCCGTGATGCGCTCGCCCAACCACAACACAAACATCGACCCCGCTGTGAGGATGATGATGGATGAAAAGGTGAACCACGCACCCGTAGGAGCCGCTGCACCGGCGGCGTGCAACTGAACACTCAAGTTAGTCAGGTATGCAAACGCCTGAGGAACCAAAATCACGATGGTGAGATAGCGCGTATATTGCGCAATCTTTCGCCGTCCGCTCTCGCCCTCGCGTTGCAGTTTTTGAAAACTCGGAATCGCAATCGCGAACAACTGCATCATAATAGATGCCGAGATATAGGGCATAATCCCCAACCCAACGATTGAAGCGTTAGAAAACGCACCGCCCGAAAACATATCCAGCAGCGACAGCAACCCACCGGCAGTCTGACTTTGCAGTGCCGCCAACCCTGCAGAATCAATGCCCGGAAGGACAATGGTACACAGGAAACGATACACCAAAATGATGCCGAAAGTGATGCCTATCCGCATTCTCAGGTCTTCAATCCTCCAAATATTTTTTATTGTGTCAATTGCTCTCATGCTTCCTTAAAGATTTTGAGGGTCGTTGTTTTGCCGCCTGCTTTGGTGATGGCTTCTTCGGCGGTTTTGGAAAAAGCGTGCGCTGTTACTTCCACTGCCGAAGAAATTGTGCCCTTTGCGAGCACTTTCACCAATTGCTTGGAGGAAACGAATCCTGCCGTTTTTAACTCTTCGATACCAATCTTCGTCAATTGTTGCGCCTCTGCCAATGCTTGCAAAGTGCTCAAATTGATGGCTTTATATTCCACGCGATTGATGTTTTTGAAGCCGAATTTCGGCAAACGCCGTTGGATAGGCATCTGCCCGCCTTCAAAACCAATCTTTTTGGAATAGCCCGACCGCGATTTTTGTCCCTTATGACCGCGTGTGGACGTGCCTCCCAAGCCTGAACCGGTGCCACGACCGATGCGTCTTTGGCTATGAGTAGAACCTTTTGCGGGTTTTAAATTTGATAAATTCATTTTGCGTCTGTTTTTACTAAATGTTTCACTTTTTCTATCATTCCCAAAATTGCGGGATTCGCCGGACGTTCCACCGTGCGACCTGTTTTTCTCAGTCCGAGAGCGTCTAACGTCAAGCGTTGGTCTTTCGGACATCCGATGCGACTTCTGACTTGCGTTACTTTGATTGTTGCCGCTGTTGCTTCTTTTTTTGCCATCTTTTTTGTCCTCCTTTTAACCTTTAAATACCCGTTCAACTGAAACACCTCTGTTTTGAGCCACCATAGCGGGGTCGCGCAACTCGTTCAACGCCGCGATGGTCGCTTTCACCAAGTTGTGGGGGTTGGATGAGCCTTTCGACTTCGCCAACACGTCCGTCACGCCTACCGTTTCCAACACCGCGCGCATGGCACCTCCGGCTTTCACCCCCGTACCGTGTGTAGCCGGCTTGAGGAACACTTGCGCACCGCCAAACTTCGCTACCTGCTCGTGAGGAATCGTTCCTTTATGGATAGGCACTTTTATCAAGTTCTTCTTCGCCGTTTCCACGCCTTTGGCGACAGCTGCTGCCACTTCACCGGCTTTTCCCAAGCCCCAACCGATGACACCGTCTTCATTTCCGACCACCACGATGGCGGCGAAACTGAACGTGCGACCACCTTTGGTCACTTTCGTTACCCGATTGATGGCTACCAAACGGTCTTTTAATTCCAAGTCGTTTGTCGTCTTTACTGTATTATTTATTGCCATATCTTATTAAAATTTAAGTCCACCTTTACGGGCTGCTTCAGCCAATTCTTTCACTCTCCCGTGATACAGATAGCCGTTGCGGTCGAAAACCACGGTCTCGATACCGGCTGCTTTGGATTTTGCGGCGATAGATTCGCCCACTTTCGCGGCGATTTCCTTTTTAGGGGCTTTGTCGGTCACTGCAAGGGATGAAGCGGCGCAGAGGGTTCTGCCGGTCAGGTCGTCCACGACTTGGGCATAAATCTGTTTGTTGCTTCTAAACACGGTCAAACGTGGACGGGCGGCGGTGCCTGATACGTGCTTGCGCACCCGTTGTTTGATTTTTATTCTTCTTAATTCTTTCGTTGTCATAATTTTCCGGTTTTAATGTTATTTACTTGCTGATTTTCCGGATTTCCGACGAACCACCTCACCCACAAAGCGTACACCCTTACCCTTGTAAGGCTCAACTTTACGGAATGAGCGAATTTTCGCGCAAACTTGTCCGATTAGCTGTTTATCAGCCGACTCCAAAATCACTAACGGGTTTTTGTTACGTTCCGACTTCGTTTCCACCTTGATTTCGGGGGGCAACTGCAAATAGATATTGTGCGTATAGCCGAGTGCAAAATCCAACAAATTGCCTGTGTTGGAAGCGCGGTAGCCCACACCAACCAATTCAAGCTCTTTCTTGTAGCCCTCCGACACGCCAACCACCATATTATTAAGCAACGAGCGATACAAACCGTGGTAAGCACGATTTTGACGTTCGTCATCGGGGCGCGACACCGTAAGCGTGTTGCCATCCACCGCTATAGTGATAGCGGGATTTATCTCCTGTTTCAACTCTCCTTTCGGACCTTTCACCGTCACAACACTACCTTGTTGCGTTACGGTTACTCCCGAAGGGATTGTGATGGGTAATTTTCCTATTCTTGACATTTTTTTTCCTCCTTCATTAATAGATGTAACATAAAACTTCGCCGCCCACGTTGAGGTCTTTGGCTTCTTTGTCTGTCATCACTCCCTTGGAGGTCGAAAGTATCGCGATACCCAACCCATTCAGCACGCGCGGCATATCTTTGTGCCCGGCGTAGCGACGCAAACCCGGCGTAGAGATACGCTTCAGGACTTTAATCGCGTTCACTTTGTTTACGGGGTCATACTTCAAGGCAATTTTAATTGAGCCTTGTGGACCATCATCTACAAACTTGTAATTCAAGATGTAGCCTTTGTCGTAGAGAATTTTAGTCATCTCTCTCTTCAAATTCGACGCCGGAATATCCACCACGCGATGTTTCGCCTTGATGGCATTTCGCAGTCGCGTCAAATAATCTGCAATTGGATCTGTCATTTGTTTTTATAAAAGTTTAAATTGATTCGGACTTTCCGAACAATATTTAAATTCATTCCCGCAGAATCAAACCCTTTCTCAATCAGCTAATAATCAAACAATTAGCCCACCAAAACACGATTTTTCACCCGCGAAACGGTGCAAAGGTACGACATTTTTTTGAAACTACCAAATGTTTTTTGAAAATAATTTGTAAAACATAGCGGATAGTTCAAATTTTTATATTACCTTTGCACCGTGAAACTGCGGCTGTGGTGTAATTGGTAGCCACGCCAGACTTAGGATCTGGTGCTTCACGGCGTGGGGGTTCGAGTCCCTTCAGCCGCACGTTAATAAAATAGGTTCGCGTTATGAAAATAAGTTCGCTCACATCAGCCCTCAGAAGACTGCAGGAAGTGGTCGTGCGCTTCCCCGTTTCGTTGTTGCTGCTCATTGGCTTTGCCGTATTGAGTTGGCTCGAAATCAACGCCGGTTATTACATTCCGTCTCAACAATTTTATTTCTTCCCCACCGGCACCATTGTCGGCATCACGGCTATGCTGGGCGTGGAAAATCTCCGGTTTCAACAGTGGAAAAAACATGGGCTGACTTTGGTTTGCGTACTGCTGTGGAGCGTGTATTGCGCCTATTTGCCGGATAAAAACATGATGTACTTCGATTCGGGGCTGCAATTTTTTATTCTCGGAGCAGTGTTTGTTGTGGCGGCATTTTTTATTTCCTTTCCGAAAAAAAATCAGGATGCCGCGTTTTGGGGCTTTTCACGCAATGCGGTTGTGCGGTTGTGTGAATCGGTGATATTCGGCGTTGTCATCTTTGCGGGGCTGTCGGTGGCGTTGCTGTCTGTCGACAGTCTGTTCGACATTGCCGTTTCCGACAAATATTATTTGAACTTGGCGGTGTGTTGCTTTATATTGTTCACGCCCATTTATTTTTTGACGACCGTTCCTGATAAGACAAAGAAATATCAGGCGGATTTGTCTTTTAATCAGGCACTTAGAATACTTGGGGTGTACATTGCACTCCCGATTTTGGGGCTTTATATCGCCATTTTATACACATATCTCATCAAAATTGTTGCGGTGTGGGAACTTCCCAACGGCTGGGTGTCCACTTTGGTGTCGATATTGGCAGTCGGCGGGTTGCTGGTTATGCTGATATTGTATCCCGTGTGGCTGAAAAAAGAGGACAAAGTCGTCAATTTTTTCACCCGCTATTTTGGGCTGTTGATTTTGCCGTTGCTCGTTCTGATGTCGGTTGGTATTTTCCGCCGCATCGCCGATTATGGCATCACCATCAACCGCTGCTATATTTTGGTGCTAAACCTCTGGTTTTATGGCATTTTCATCTATCTTTTTCTGACCAAAAACAGGCATATCCGGTGGATAGTTATTTCGCCGACCATCATTTTTCTGCTCGCCTCCATCGGTCCGTGGCGGATTTCCAACATCGTCAAACAGTCGATTTACAACCGATTGGAAACCACTCTTTCCCAATTGGATTTCTTGGACGGCGGCAAAATATCGATGACCGATTCTAAAATTTATTTCGCACAAATGGATTCAACTGCCAAAGCCTCGGTCAGGGAACCGCTTGACTATCTGGCAGATACCTATGGTATGGCAAGCATACAGCCGTTTTTTACGGATGATGTGACGGCTAAAACCCGATATAACCTGATTCGCGACTTGTATTTAAACCTCACAGGAAGCGTATCTAATTCCATCTATTTTTTAATCACAGTAGACAACATTGCGCTTCCGAATATAAATGACTATCATTCATTCGTTTATTTCAACACAGCGAATGGCGACACCTTGTCTATTCCCATTCACAACGGCATCCATAAATTGGTAAAAGCAGGGGCAAAAGACGGTGATTATGTTGAGAATATTCCATTTTCGACCACAAACGAGAATCTCGTCATCAAGGAAAGCAAATACTCGCTGTATATCAAAGAAGTAAACGGACATTATTACAGACAAAACGACAGCATTACCATTTCCTCTTTTGACGGCTTTTTATTTTACAAATAACACCTGATAAAATATGACAAAACAGCAATTATTTGAAAACATCACGCGCAAAAAATCGTTTCTCTGCGTGGGTTTGGATACGGATTTGCAGAAAATTCCGCGCCATTTGATGCGGGAGAAAGACCCTATTTTTGCTTTCAACAAGGCGATTGTGGATGCCACATCACGCTATTGCGTGGCTTACAAGCCCAATTTGGCTTTTTATGAAAGTCGCGGCGTGCAGGGGCAAGACTCGCTGGACAGGACGGTGAGTTACATCAAGGAAACCTGCCCCGACCAGTTTCTCATCGGCGATGCCAAACGCGGCGACATCGGCAACACCTCCGAAATGTATGCCCGCGCATTTTTTGAAGTTTCCTGTTACGATGCCGTCACAGTGGCTCCTTACATGGGTGAAGACAGCGTGAAGCCGTTTTTGAATTATCCCCAAAAGTGGGTGATTTTGTTGGCATTGACCTCCAACGCAGGCTCCAACGACTTTCAAATGACCGCCGACGCAAGCGGCGAGCGGCTCTTCGAAAAAGTCCTCCGCAAGTCTCAAGAATGGGCAACGGACGAAGAAATGATGTACGTGGTGGGTGCCACGCAGGGCAAAATGCTGGAAAGCATCCGCCGGATTGTCCCCAACCACTTCCTGCTCGTGCCCGGCGTGGGCGCACAGGGAGGCAGCCTCGAAGAGGTAACCCGATACGGCATGAACAGCCAATGCGGGTTGCTCGTAAACTCCTCTCGGCAAATCATTTACG
>BNTT01000095.1 GCA_025996815.1 Bacteroidia bacterium | reverse complement strand
TGAATACCATTATCGGTACAATAGAAGGGCTTTTATGGGGTCAATCTTTGATTTGACCATTAAAAGAATGGTCTTTCATGAGCCTATAAGATTGAAATATAATACATTAACAAGGGCGACCTAAGCGTCTATACCAATTGGTAAAATATAACTAAATCTCTGTTCAGCGCAGGCTCGGCATGACGTGCTATCAACAGGCGGACGAATTTTTGAAAATGAATTTTGCTTTGCTTGTCATTCAAAAATTTTTTGCTTACCTTTGCCGCTGATAAAAATATAAATGAGGTATGAAAACAGTAGCAAAAAAGAGGAGTTCTTTGCCGGAGGATGTGGCTAAAATGCAAAATGATTTGCTCAATCTTGTCTTGAAAAAGACGGGTGTGGATTACGATGTGTTATTAGAAACAGCCAAGAGGGAATTTGTGGTAAGTAATTTAGACATACTGCAACCGGCAGAGTTGCAAAAGTTTAAACCGATATTGCTGTGACGGCATCCACGAATAAGAACAATATCTTTGTTGACACCAATGTGCTAATCGGTGCTTGGGCTATTGTTCATTATTTGCTATCCAAGTTTACGGTGTTATCCTTTACGGACAAAGATATTGAAGACTCGTTAGGCATTGAGGGCACTGATATGGAGGATAATATACAATATGTCATAAGCAGGGAGTTCAATTGCTTGCATTTTACAACAAACAATAAAAAAGATTACAATAGATTCTATATTTTGAATATTATTGCACCTACTCAGATAAGGGTAATAAAGAGGTGAGTTCTATATTCATCAATTATTACCCCGTTCAGCGCGTAGGCTTTGCCTGCGTTGGAGACAAAAGCAAGGCTCCAGCCGTGCATAATAGACGCAGTGTTTTTTTGACAATAGAACAAATTTTTAAAATAATTGCGAAAACGTTTGCAAATACAAAAAAGATGTCGTATCTTTGCAGTCTAAATAATGCGGATTATGCCGACTTTCTTAGTGAAATTCAAAAAACAGGAATAGAAGTGAAATGAAAAAACAAATTTTAATTGCACTGCTTGCGTGCTCATTTGCAAGTATTGATGCGCAGGACGATTTTCAAAAATACGTCCAAGAGCAAAAAGCCGCTTTTAATCGCTACTCAGCAGACGCACAGGCGGATTTCAACAACTACCGCGATTCGCTCAACCGCGAATTTGCCAACTATCTGGCAGAAAAGTGGAAGAATTTCCCCTTGACAAAGAAGGAGCCGCCTATCAACAATCCTATCCCTACGCCTCCGGTGTATAACCCCGATGCGCCAAAGCCGGAGCCGGTGAAAATCCCCGTGGTTGTGCAACCGGAGCCGGTGAAACCGCAGCCACAGCCACAGCCGGACAGAACACCACCGCCTGCACCGCAACCAAAGCCGCAACCCGCAACGCCGCCGCCAACCATATCCACTAATTTTTTTGGCACGCAAGTTGCATTCCCCCGATTTTCAAAACCCGTGCCCGTGCTGTCGGGCGTTGCCGAAACGGAGGTGGCTGCCTATTGGAGTGCCCTGTCGAAACTGCCTTATGACACGTGGACGAGCGAAATTCAGCGCATAAAGTCGGATTTAAACCTCAACGATTGGGGTATGTATCTGCTAATCAACCAATTATTTGAGGTCTATGCGCCCAATGGCAAAGAAAACGAAAAGGTTATCTTCACCGTCTTCACTCTCAATCAATTAGGCTATCGTGCCAAAATCGGCAGAAGTCAGAATGAGTTGCTGCCATTGGCGGCATTTCAAAGCAATGTGTTTAACACCTCGTTTTTCAGTTATGGCAACGAAGCAAACATTAAATATTCGGTAGTCAATCCGCAGCACAAAAATTTGGCTTCGCTGCAAACGTGTTCAGTGAACTATGCCGGAGCCACCAAAAATCTGGATATGTCAATAAGGGAAAATCCGCGCTTGGCAGCAGCCACAGCCACAAAAATGCTGAACGACAAGAAAAACAACTACAAAATCGAATACAATAAAAATTTGGTCAAGTATTATGACACCTACCCCTGTGTGGATTTTTCGGTGTATGCCGAAGCGGCGTTAGACCCCATTTTAATGAACAGCGTGAGGTCGCAACTTGTGCCGCAAATTCAGAACAAATCGCAGGAAGAAGCGGTCAATATCCTGCTGCATTTTGTTCAACACGCCTTTGAATACAAAACGGATGCTGCCCAATTCGGCTACGAAAAATGGTTTTTCGCCGAAGAAACCATCGCCTCAGCCTATTCCGACTGCGAAGACCGCTCCATCCTTTTCGCGCAATTAGTGCGCACGTTGCTCGGCATGAAGGTCGTTTTGATAAACTACCCCGGCGTGCACCTCGCCACCGCCGTGAAATTTGACAATCCTGCCACCAACGGCGACAACATCACGGTAGAGGGGCAAAAATATCTGATTTGCGACCCCACCTACATCGGAGCCAATCTCGGCACGATGATGCCCAATTTAAAATCAACCGCTGTAGAGGTAATAAGGCTGAAGTAATTTTAATGCCGCAAACTCAACTGCACCCGCTTGCGCTCCACATCAATGCCCAGCACCTGCACTTCCACGTGCTGGTGGATGGAAACGATGGTTGTGGGGTCGGACACAAACTTGTCTGCCATATTGGAGATGTGCACCAAGCCCTTTTCTTTGATGCCAATGTCCACGAAGCAGCCGAAATTGGTGATGTTGCTGACGATGCCGGGCAGGGTTTGTCCTTCGCGCAAGTCGTTGATAGTGCGGACGTTGGGGTCGAAGGCGAAGAATTTGATGCCTTGCCGCGGGTCGCGCCCCGGTTTGTCCAATTCCTTCATAATATCGACTAATGTGGGCATTCCGGTTTTGTCGTTGACGTATTTTTCCAACTTGATTTGCGTTTTCAGGGCGGGCTGTTTGATGAGTTCGTCCACGCTGCAATTCAGGTCTTTTGCCATATCTTCGACGATGTAGTAACTTTCGGGGTGCACGGCGGAGTTGTCCAAGGGGTGTTTGGCATCGGGGATGCGCAGAAATCCTGCCGCCTGTTCAAAGGCTTTTTCGCCCAGGCGGGGCACTTTTTTCAGGTCTTTGCGCGACGTGAATGCGCCGTTTTGAGCGCGATAGTCCACAATGTTTTTTGCCAGCGACGGTCCCAACCCCGACACATACGTCAGCAGGTGCATACTCGCCGTGTTCAGGTTTACGCCCACCTGATTCACGCAATTTTCCACCGTTTGGTCTAAGGCGGTTTTCAGTTCCGTCTGATTCACATCGTGCTGATATTGCCCCACGCCGATGGATTTCGGCTCAATTTTGACCAATTCCGCCAGCGGGTCCATCAGGCGGCGACCGATGCTGACGGCTCCGCGCACGGTGACGTCGTAGTCGGGAAATTCCTCGCGGGCGGTTTTCGAGGCGGAATAGACCGATGCGCCGTCTTCGCTGACGGAAAAGACCTGAATAGGGCGGTTGTAGCGCAGGTCGGTGATGAATTGTTCGGTCTCGCGCCCCGCCGTGCCGTTGCCGATGGCGATGGCTTCCACCTGATAGGCTTGCACCAGCGACAGGATTTTCGCCGATGCCTTCGCTGTTTCCTGCTGAGGCGGGTGCGGATAGATGGTTTCGTTGTGCAAAAGCGTGCCCTGCGCGTCCAGACACACGATTTTGCAGCCGGTGCGGAAGCCGGGGTCGATGCCCATCACCCGTTTTTGTCCCAGCGGTGGCGACAGCAGCAACTGCCGCAGGTTTTCGGCAAAGACCTTGATGGCTTGCCGGTCGGCTTTTTCTTTCGACAGGGCGGCAAATTCCGTTTCGATGCCGGGCTTCAACAGGCGTTTGTAGCCGTCTTTGACGGCTATTTCGACCTGCTCTGCCGCCTCGTTTTTCGATTTCACAAACCGCTTATTCAAATTTTCGAGGCTGTATTCGTCGTCGGGCGAGATGCCGACGCGCAAAAAGCCCTCCGCTTCGCCCCGCCGCATCGCCAGCAAACGGTGCGACGAACATTTGGCGAGCGGCTCGCTGAACTCGAAATAGTCGCGGTATTTGGCAGCCTCCGCCTCTTTGCCCTTGATGATTTTGGACGTGATGACGGCTTCGCGATTGAAGATATTACGGACGGCGTTGCGCGCCGATTCATTTTCGTTGACCCACTCGGCGATGATGTCGCGGGCACCTTGCAGGGCTTCGCCCACGTCTTTGACCTCGGCGGTGACGAACTGCTCGGCGCGGTGCGAAACATTGTTTTCGCTTTGCGACAGGATGATTTTTGCCAGCGGCTCCAGCCCTTTTTTGCGGGCGATTTCGGCTTTCGTTGTCCGTTTGGGCTTGTAGGGCAGATAAATATCCTCCAATTCGGTGCTGTCCCACGAGTTGTTGATACGGTCGGCGAGTTCAGGCGTGAGTTTGCCCTGCTCGTCGATGGAGTGGAGGATAGTTTCCTTGCGCTTGCTCAACTCCTGCAACTTCTCATACAGTTGTTTGATGTCGCCGATTTGCACCTCGTCCAGCCCGCCGGTCGCCTCCTTGCGGTAGCGGCTAATGAACGGGATGGTCGAGCCATCATCCAGTAAATCAATGGTTTTCGCAATTTGCCGTTCAGAAATGGCAAGCGATTGAGCGATAAGATTAGAATAAATTTGCATAGAGGCGTGTTGCTTAATTTCGTCCTGCTGATTGATTGACATAGAACAATTCTTATTTAACTATTATACCTATTTTTCATTTTCATTCGGCAAAGGTACAAATAAATTTTGAATTATGCTGTATTTTCAAAAGCCCAACCCTGCAGGGCAAACGTATTGATAATTCGGCAAAAAACCGTACCTTTGTGGCATAAAACAGCGAAATATGAAGTTATATCACGGCAGCAGTCAGATTGTTGATAGTCCCCAGATAATACAACCGAATCGCGGGTTGGATTTTGGAGGTGGGTTTTACACCACCACGAATATGGGTCAGGCACGCGATTTTGCGCGGCGTATTGTGATTCAAAGGAAAATTCAAGGGGAAAATATTGCAGGTGTTATCAATGAATACGAATTTGATGCAGGTGATTTGCGTGCTTTGGAATTTAACGCTCCTGACGAGTCGTGGTTTGATTTTGTATTATCCAATCGAGCGAATAAAGATATTGATGCTGCCGGCAGTAAATTTGATATTGTGGTTGGTCCTGTTGCTAATGACAAAGTTTACCGAGTGTTCAACAAATATTCCGAACGCGAAATCACGCGGGAAGAGGCTTTAGAACGGCTCAAAATTAGTGAGTTGTATAATCAAGTTGTGTTCAAGAATGAAAAATCATTGAAAAATCTGCATTTTGTTACCTCTAATCGCGTGGATGATTTTGACATTGCAATTGATTATACGTCACCACTTTATCCAATTATTCAAGAGCTGATTACAACTATCGCAAGCAACTATAATTTGAACGAGCTTGCAGCCGCCGAACAGTTATATAACTCCAAATTATATGCTCAACTCGAAGTTGAGGCAACAAAAATTTGGCATCTGAGCATACCTGCGCTGATGAATCTATTTATCAACGAGCATAATACAGGCAAACTAAATTTGGAGGGAATAGTATGAGCAAGCGAGGCGAATATTTTATCTATATTTTAGAACAATACAAGCGTAGCAAAGCCATTAGCGGCAAAGCAGCACTGGATATGTTTATGAAGCACGGCATTGTCGGCTATCTGTGGGCAGGTTACGAAGCCTTGCACACAATGGCTGATGCGGAAGTGTTTCAAGATATTGATAACATCTTGGAGGTTGCCCTGCCCAACCCTGTTAATTCTTTTTTTGAGCTCCGCTGTTTTTAGCCTCGCAGAGGCGATATTATGCAGGTGGTGGAGCGAAGCGAAACCTACGGTACATACAATAACGTGATTTTTTCTTTCAGTGGAAAAATGTCGTCAACTTATCTGAACCGCTTTTTCTTCACCTTCCGGCTCAATTTTTTGAACCATATTTTCCACACGTCCACGTTGAACATGGCGGAGTCGTTGCCGGCTTTGTAGGTGAAGAAAATGTCCATGGCGGCGAGCACGAAAGAGCTTATCCACACGCCGAACCAGACATCCCAGATGCCTGTTCGTGCCATTTTTGTGCCAAAATCGTTGATGGTGTAATACGCCAGATAGATGAACACCGACAGCACGGTCGGCATCCCCAGCCCCCCCTTGCGGATGATGGCTCCCAAGGGCGCGCCGATGAAGAAGAAGAGCAGGCACGAGAGCGACAATGCAAATTTGGTTTGCAGTTGCATCTTATAGATACGCAACTGCGTGTGGGTATCCTCCTGCCGGTGCTGATTAAACGCATGTTCCGATGCCACCTGTCGCGATTTTCCCTGCGCCTTTTGGAAGGCACTGATTTTTTGCTCCAGCGGCAACTGCTTGAAATAGGCATCGAAGCCGTCGGCAAACAGCGAATCGCCCACTGCCGAGGCGGCGGCATAGTGGTTGGCGAGTTTGAACACATTGGTGTAGGTCGACCGCCGCATAGTGCGCGACGTTTGCCCATTGATGCTGTCTTGCAGTGCTTGCACCGAGTCGATGAACTGCACCAAATCGTTGATGTTTTTGCCGTCGGCGCGACTGCCCAGCACGGATTCGTCTTCCATACTGAACCCGGTGTCAAAATTGATGAGCACCTCCCTGAATTTGAACGTCTCGCGGCGGTAGGGGATGGGCTTGTCGGCAGACGCGCGCGTCTTCGAGGGGTTGAGATTTTCAAACGATTCGCCCTGATGGAGCGACAGCACCAGGTATTTCTTGTCTTCCGACACGGTCAATCTGCCCGAATCCGCCACGATAACTTTGGCATTTTCAAAGCCCTGCGAATAGTCGTAAATCTTCATGTCGCGCAGCATACCCCCCTGCGGGTCTTTTTTGCGCACAAACAGATTGTAGCCCGGTATGTCGCGGAAAAAGATGCCTTCGGGAATATCCAGTTCGGGCGATTTCTGCCGCAGGGAAATCAATATAGTCGCCATTTTCATGCGCGCAGACGGCTGCACGTTGTTTTGAAACACAAACGAAACGCCACTCATCAGCACCACGCAAACAATCAGCGGCTTCATTATTTTTATCAGCGAGATGCCCGCCGCCTTCATCGCGGTGAGTTCCGAATGTTCGCCAAGATTGCCGAAAGCCATCAGTGAAGCCAGCAAAACGGATAATGGAAGTGCCTGCGGTAATAAATAGAGAGAAACGTAGAAAAAAAACTGCCCAAGAATGCCAACGCCAACCCCCTTGCCAACCATATCGGCGACCGTGGTCCAAAGCATGTGCATCAACAGAATGAACAAGCAGATGCTGAACGTCACGAGCAGCAACGGGAGAAACGACCCCAAAATAAACCTGTATAGCTTCTTAATCATCACGCTTGCATCGGTGCCCGGAACAAGACTCGAACTTGCACATCATTACTGACACTAGTCCCTGAAACTAGCGCGTCTACCGATTTCGCCACCCGGGCATTACCCATTTATAAATATGTGACCCCGGAGGGGCTCGAACCCTCGACCCAATGATTAAGAGTCATTTGCTCTACCAGCTGAGCTACGGAGTCATTATTGGTTTTCCGGCGACAAAGGTACAACTTTTTTTTGAATTACCAAACATTTTTGAAATGATTTCACCCATCGGATGGAAAAACCTACCAAAAACTCTTGTCAATTGCTGAATTTTGAATAATTGGGGCGTATCTCCCGACCATACCGGCGCATCAAAATAAACGAGTAAGTTATTATTATTCGGCACATTAGAAATTAGCATTTCCTCTATTCGGAAATGGCAGCCCACCCTTTGAAAAAATTATTCATTTGTTCCCTTAATGTTAATCGGTGGCGCAGTTGCTTCCAACACAGTACCATTGACAAACGTGGCTTTTATTAGAAAGCTGTAGGTATCTGTTTTTTCGGGTGCGACATCCAAGAAGCAAAGCCATTCAGCATTAATAAAAGGTCTTTCTTCAAAGTTTGCTTCCGATAATTTTGTCTTAAATACAGACTGTGGAAAAACGTCATGGTCAATAAACCGATACGTTCCTCCAACTGATTTATAGCCATTTTTTACCGTAGAATATGGGTCATCAAAATAAACGGTAAACAAAGAACTCAGATCACTACCTGCCAAATAGTTGCTGCTAAAATCTTTGTCAGCTACTATGACAATGGATTTGAGCGGAGTTATAATTGCACGAGCCAATGGTGTTGCGTCTCCTCGTAATCGTGCATTGTATGCCGTATCACCAATCAAAGCCGTGTAATAATCATATCCTCTTTTCCTTTCCAAATAATAAGCACGGTCATCATCGTTTAGAGTTGGAACATCAAAATATGAATTATCGTAGAATATACACGTATCAATAGATTCCCAATCTAATATGTGTCCGAGTATATCTAATTCTATACCATCGGCAACAGAAAAAACCTTGTTGTTAGTTTCACCTACAACCCAACGATCACTACAAGAGCCAAAAACTTTCTTCGTTTCATCTACTTTTACTCCTGTAACAGAATGAATACTTATTTGCTTGCAATCCACAAAAGTTTCAATGTAAGATTTCAACGTCACTATTGGCGCAAGAGCATAATCCGGAGATGGTGTTGAATTTGTGTCACTTTCACACGCACTCAATCCTAACATTGTACAAAAAAGAAAAAATATCTGTTTCATAATTTTACCTTGTTATGTATGGAAATATTGCGATTATTTCAATAAAACATAATACTGAACACGCTTTGTCCAAACAATTTCGGCGACAAAGGTACGTGATTTTTCTGAAATACACAAGCGTTTTTGAAAAAATGATTTTTATTGTCGAAAATTATTGGGGAGGCATCAATTAGCTCGAAACAATATACGCCCGATAACGCCCGTTTTCTTTGTCATAGCCCACATGAAATTCTCCTTGAAAATTTGGCGGCAAGAAGCCTTCAAACAGCCTCAGCGCGAGGTAGCCCATGCTTTTGCGCATGTTGATTTCGACGCAGGGGTGGAGATGCAAGCGGTTGCCGGCGGCATAGATGAGCATGTCCACGCCGATGTTGCCCTGATAGTGGGGCGCGTAGATTTGGGTGATTATTTGCAGCAGGTGGTGTTTGACTTTTTCCAATAACTCGTTGGAAATCATTGCTGTAAGTCGCTGCTTGATAGTGTCTTGCGGTAACAGGAGGCTGTGTTCGTAGGCTCCTTTTGCGTTGGTTTGGAAGAGGGAATAGCCGATGAATGCGGTTGTCTTTGCGGGCGTGGTTTCAAAGTGCATGGAGAAATCCAATTGCTTGTCTAAGGCGCGCTCCAACGACACGCAGGACTGTTTGCGCAGCATTCCTTTCAAAATTTGCCGCTCCGACTGCGCCATTTTCCCGGGTGGCAGCCACACCAAACCCCTGCCGGAAGATGAATACGGTGCCTTGATTAACATTTTATGCGTGGTTTTGAGCATTATTTGCTCAATTGTATCAAAATCTGATATAAACTGCGGTAATAATGCGCAATCTATATCGGGAATTGCTTCGATGAGGCGCGACAGCACCGTGTGGGCGGTTTGGCGGCTGCCCAATGTGCGGTATTCGTCTTTCCATTCGGGAATTGTCCAATGCAGTTGGTGTTTGTCGCTCAACTGCTTTAAGAAATGGCAACTCTGCGGGGAAATTCCCCAAAGGGCGACGGTCTGGTGGGCTAATCGGCTGGCATTGGCAGCCAATTCGTCCATCCGAATCGCGGTCGCCAACTCGGTCGCCAACCCACCCTCCAAATCCGCAGGCAAAGGCTCGTGAACGAGCACAAAATCGTCCGCAGAGGCATACCACACAGGCAAAAAAGCCAATTCGCGCTGCATCCGCACGTGATTGGCGGGCGGCTGAAAATGGTGCGACCCATTGAGCACCGCCTCCTCGTGACCGGGATTGAAGTAGTGGAGCATTTTCAGATGACGATTTTGAAGGTGGTGCCCCGCCCAATTTCGGACTGCACAACCTCGACGGTGCCGCCCTGATACGACTCAATGATGCGCTTGACGAGCGACAGCCCCAAGCCCCAGCCGCGCGCTTTGGTGGTGTAGCCGGGTTGAAAGACGGTCTTGAACTTCGATTTCGGGATGCCTTTGCCCGTGTCGGACACTTCTATGATGTTTTTACTGCCTTTGGAATAGCTGTGAATGGTGATTTTGCCCTGTCCGTCCATCGCATCGACGGCGTTTTTAATCAGATTTTCCAGCACCCAGGCAAAGAGCGGCTCGCTCATTTTGCTCATTTGAGGCGTTGGGGGCAAGTCTGTTTGGATGTCCACTTTGGACGAAATGCGCCGCTGCATATAGCTGACGGCGTTGTTGATGCTTTCGCGCACGTCCATCAGTTGGAGTTCCGGCTCGGAGCCAATCTTGGAAAAGCGTTCGGCAATGGTTTTGAGGCGTTGCACGTCTTTGTCCATTTCGGCGAGCAGGTGCGGCTCGATTTCCTTGGTTTTCAGGTATTCCACCCACGCCATGAGGGACGAAATGGGGGTGCCGAGTTGGTGCGCCGTTTCTTTGGAAAGTCCCACCCACACCTTGTTGCGCTCGGCTTTTTGATTGCTCATCAATGCCACGAAGGCTATCGCGATGAAGATGAAAACGACCGTCAGTTGGATAAATGGAAACCACTGCAAGCGTTTGAGCACCGTGGAATCGTCGTAATAGACATATTGCGCCGTGTTTTCGTCTAATTGGATGGTGATGGGGGCGTGTTGTTTCTTCCAGTCGGCGATTTTTTGCGCGACATCATCCTCAGGGGTTTTTAGATTGACCACCTGAATCGCCCGACCGGCATCGTCTGTCCAGATGACGGGGATGGTGGTGTTGCTTTGCAGGATGAGTAGCAGCAGTTGGTCGTAGTTGTTGAAATCGGAGGTAACCGCCTCGTTGTCAATCGTTTGTGTCTGTGCCGACAGCAAAGCGATAGACCCCGCCCAAATCTCAATTTTTTTGCGCTCTTCCTCTTTCAGTTCGTCCACCAGAATGTTTGTAACCCACAGCGACCCCACGCCTGTCAGTCCGGCAGCGACGACAAACAGGTAAATCCACGCTTTACCCTGCCAATGCTTCATCCCAATTCAATCCCCACGGGACAATGGTCGGACAACACGACTTGCTGCTCGATGGAAG
>BNTT01000094.1 GCA_025996815.1 Bacteroidia bacterium | reverse complement strand
CTTTTCTCTCTGTTTTTTACTTTTGTCGCTTTTTGAAGTTTTATCCTTCGGTCGTTGCTTTCTATTTACGAGCAAAATTTAGGTTGCTCGTAATAGTGATTTTTCGCAGTTACTAATTGAACTTACCGCGGAAAAAATTTGTCTAATTCAGAAAAAAGCAGTAACTTTGTGCCGATAATAAATGACAAAGGAGTGATAGATTATGGCGAACTTAAAAAGCAAACAGATGGAATACTTTCAGGCGAGTACAGGATTAAATGCTTATCACCGGAAGAGGAATTGGGACGCATTGAGGGCGGTCGCAGAAATGTCGAAGCATCATTACTCTTACGAGGAGATGTTGATGCAAACGGCACTCAACAAAGCAATACGCGCGAACGACAGGAAAGCATCCTAAAAGAATACGCTAAAAAAGAGAGTATTTGGATTTCCCCTGAAACTATTGACAAGTGGAAACTCATCAATGATGATGTTACCATGGAAAGTCGTGTGTACCGTGAAGATTATCTTTTCAGCGACACTGCTTTGGAACTTATAGGGTTTACTGAAACTTATGGAGCCACAAAAGAAACCGGAGGAACATTCTTTGCTCCTGTTTATAGACAAAAATACATTGTATTTCATTGATACCGTCCCATTTTTAAATACTCCGGAATTAGGATATGGTGGGTTTCGTGAATACGGAAATGGTTGATTTTTTTTGCAAAAATTAGGTTATGTCAATAAAAATGCGTATATTTACAAAAATATGTGAAAAGTACGCATTTTATTTGGTGGAATGAATAATTATTATTATATTTGCACGGTTATTTTGCAAAATGAATGCGGCAATTTAACAAAATTGGTTTAGTATTTACTAAAAATTAAACAAAAATGAGCGAAATTTCAACAATTCAGTTAACTAATTTCGGTAAACTATTACTTGAAAAAGGTATAACTAAACGCCAATTGGCGCAACACCTTGGAATGCACGAAAATGGGATGATTCGCGTTTTGAGTAATCCGGACATTAAACAGAGCCGGTTGATTCGGATTGCCGAATGTCTAAACGAAACGCTTGCCACATTGGAGGCATTAGTTTACCAGTCAAAACTACAGTCGCAGCAAATCCGGGATGCTGCCGCAGAAAAGAGAAAGGCAATGGCGGAGGCATTGGTGGAGCCACCGGCAGTAGTAACAGCAGACCAAGTGAGCGATGCTTCGAAAAGCAATGCTGCAAATGGTGCCACAATCTTGTCGCTGCTGGCAGAAATACTCAATATGCAAAAGCAGATAGAGTCATTGCTGAAGCAGATTGCCGTCCAGATAATATCGGATGTAAAGAGGGGGTAAATGGGCAAAAATCATCCGAGGTACGATTTTTTATGGCATTTTTTTGAATATTGCAAATAAATCACTACATTTGCAGCAAAAATTCAGGAAGAAGATGGACTATATTTCAACACGAGACAGCGCACAGCGCAAATATCACAGCAGCGAGGTGCTGATAAAGGGCTTGGCTGATGATGGCGGGCTTTTTGTGCCGGTGGATTTTCCCCAAATTAAATTTTCCGGCAGCGAAACTTATATTGAGATGGCGAGTGCCATTTTCTGTCAATTTTTGACTGATTTTGAAAAAAATGATGTTCAAACGATTGTACGACAGACGTATAGCGATTTCAATCCATCGGTGCTGACTAAAATATCCGACCAATTGAGTTTTTTGGAATTGTGGCACGGGAAAACGTCTGCTTTCAAGGATGTGGCGTTGCAAATTTTGCCGCGATTGCTCACTCAGGCTCTGAAAAACCGGAATGAGAGTGCTGAGATTGTGATTTTGGTAGCCACCTCCGGCGACACGGGGAAGGCTGCGCTGGAGGGTTTTGCGAATGTGCCGCAGACCCGAATAGCCGTTTTTTACCCGCAAGATGGCGTTTCGGATACTCAAAAGTTGCAAATGGTGACGCAGGAGGGCAATAATGTGGCTGTTTTCGCGATTAAAGGCAATTTTGATGATGCACAAACCGCCGTAAAAAAACTTTTCAACGATGGCAACTACTTGAAATCCAAGCCAAATGTCCTGTTTTCGTCCGCCAATTCCATCAATTGGGGGCGACTGATGCCGCAAATTGTGTATTATTTTTCGAGCTATTTTTCGGTGGCAAAAGCGAATGAAAAAGTCAATTTCATTGTGCCCACAGGCAATTTTGGTGATATTTTGGCGGGCTATTATGCCAAGAAGATGGGGTTGCCGATTGCTCAATTGGTTTGCGCCTCCAACAAGAATCACGTGTTGACCGATTTTCTCCAAACGGGCGAATATAGCATCAAGCGCGAATTTCACAAAACAATTTCGCCCTCAATGGACATCCTCGTGTCCAGCAATCTCGAACGCCTGCTTTTCGATGTCTATGACGGCGATGCGGAGGCTATTGCCGGTCTGATGCGCGATTTATCAGCCAGAGGTATGTTTAAAATTGGTCGGCAGCAATTAGAAAAAATTCAAGAAACATTCGTCGCGGATTTCGCAACGGAGGAAGAAACGAAAAACGCCATCAAAACAGCATACACGCAGCATCACTACCTCATCGACACGCACACAGCCGTGGCTTTTTCGGTGTATGAAAAGCATCCGTTTGAAAATAAAACCGTCATTTTGTCGACCGCATCGCCCTACAAATTTCCGCAAGATGTCTATCACGCCATATACAATGAAAATGCGGCGGATTATGCGGCGGCTCTCTATGGCAAAACGGGTTGTGAAATTCCCAAAAATATCAAGGATTTGGCAAATAAAAAGGTGCTACATACGGGGGTGATTGAGAAAGATGAAATAAAAAAATGTTTAAAAATATGAAAATAATTGTGCCGGCTACATCGGCGAATTTGGGCTGTGGGTTCGACAGTATTGGGGTTGCGCTCAATTTGTATCTTGAATTGGATGTGTTGGAGCGCACTGACAAGTGGGTGATTGTTTCGGATTTTGGTGCGGGCATTCCGAAGGATGAAACGAATTTAATTGTTAAAACCGCCCTTTCGCTTGCGCCTAATTTGCCGCCGCGCAGGATTGTGATGAAGTCAAATGTGCCGCTGACACGCGGTTTGGGCAGTAGTTCCACCGCCATCGTTGGGGGCATTTTGCTTGCCAACGAGCTGGCTCATCTGGAACTGAGCAAGCACGAGATGCTTAATTTCGCATCCAAAATGGAGGGACACCCCGACAATGTGGCACCCGCCATTCTGGGTGGATTAGTGGTCGGTTGCTTCCAAAACGGCAAACTCGACTATGCGCCGATGGCGGCTCCGGATTGTGCCTACATTGCCTTCGTCCCGAATTACAGCCTGCCTACAGCCGTTTCACGCGGGGTATTGCCCAAGACGATTGATTTTCCGGAGGCGGTCACGGCATCCGCAATTTCCAACGTGATGGTGGCAAGCCTGACAACCGGCAACCTCAAACTGGCGGGCAAACTGATGGAAGAAGACCGTTTTCACGAAAAATACCGCGATGCCCTCGTGCCGGAATTGGAGGAAGTCCGAAAAATTTCGCACGAATGCGGCGCGTATGCCTGCGTTTTGAGCGGTGCAGGTCCCACTATCTTGGTGCTAAGCCCCAAGGAATACGCGGCAGACATTCGTGAAAATTTAGCAAAATTCGATGCGCAAGTCATTGAATTGCAAGCGGATGCGCAAGGGGCGCGGGTACTTTGAGAATAAAATAACGCCCGCCTACAACTGCCTCAAAAAGTCATAGACCACTCGCGGGAACTCGCTGCCGGTGTCGTTGAACGCGCCGAAGAGGTATTGTCCCTGCCACACGAGGGGGATTTTGCCGTTGTATCGGTCTTCAATCGTCAGCAATTTGCTTTCGCTCGCCGCTGTCGTTTGCTTGGTAAATTTCAGGTATTCGCTCAGTATCTTCTGCGCGCCTTCCTTTGTTTTTCCGTCGATGATAAATCCCTGTACCTCAGCACCGTCTATATCATAATTGGCGGTATAAACGGGTTTTAGGAACTCGTGCCCGATGTAGTTCTGCGTGATATAAGCCTGCGTGTGAGGTTTCATATAGTCCGGCGGGAAATATTGGAAAATGTCGGGATAGCCGGCATTGGCATCAATCTTTGCCGTCAAACCTTTGGCTATTGCCTTGAGGGCGGGTGCGAAATCTTCCAACTCGCCATTTGCCGCCATTTTCAGATAGATGCAGCCCGCAAAGCTGAACAGCCCATACTCATCGCCCTGCGCCTCGCCGCCGATGCCCGGATAAAAAGTCATATCCGACGAGCGTTCGGAGGCATACATTCCAAAGGCATCTTCGGGCGTGGCGTGGCGATACGCCTGAATCGTGATGTAAGCGTCGCCCTGCGTGTAGGTCATACTCGTCATCTCCTGAAAATTATTTTCCAGAAACAGCGGAGCGGCACCGTTGATGCGTTCATACAAGTTGTCGCGGTTAAACACCTCTGTTTCAGCCGAAACCGTCCAGCCTTCCACCGCCGGCAACGCTGCCTGCAACTCCTTGGGAGTCTGCGCAAAAGCCTGCCCCGCCAAGCAGGACAGGCTTAAAAATGCAATATATAAATGTTTCATCTTATGCTAAAAAATAATCGGGTACATTCACAATTGGGGTTATCGCGGCGATTTTGTCGCCTACCTTGAAGCCCGACGGGCATTTGACGGTACATTTCGAGCATCCCGAACATTCGTTGCCGGTCAATGACAATTCCACCAGCGTTTCTTTCGACAGTGCCGGATTTTTGTAGCCGAAATTATACATATACGCCCGCATGATGGTGGGGATGGTCGCCAAATGCTTGCTGCAACTCTTCGCGCATTGCCCGCAATTTTGGCAATAGAGCATATCGCTATCTTGCAGACTTGCAAGATATTGAATATCAGACTGTTGCAGTTTCGGCGAATGAGCGGCTGCCAAACAGTTATCCAGCAAATCGAAACTTGTGAATCCCGGAATTGCCGTCGTGATATTCGGATTTTGCCACGCCCAACGCAGGCAGGCGGCACCGTCCACTTTCTTGTCGCCGGAAGCATTTTCCACGCCGCCGACCATCGTTTTCATCGCCACAAAACCCATACCGGCATCCACGCCGCGTTGGATAGCGGCATTCAATTCGGGCAAAATACCTAATTTGAAGTTGTAACTGACCAAACAGACTTCATAAACACCCGTCTTGATAGCCTCATCGATTTGTTCCGGCTTGTTGGCGTGCGTAGAAAAGCCGATGTGGCGAATTTTGCCTTCCGCCTTGAATTTTTTCAGCATAGCGAGCATACGCGGATTGCTGACGCTTTCCACATCGTCCAGCGCGTGGGTATAGAAAATATCCACATAGTCCATCTGCAAGCGGCGGAGGCTGGTGTTGAGCAGTTCCTCGTATTCGGCTTCAAAATTGTCCGATTTGGGATTTCCCTTCCCTTTGGTGGCGATGGTGAACGTGCTGCGGTCTTTATCCTTAAAGAATACGCCGAGCATTTCCTCGTTTTTACCGTTTTGATAGCCGTGAGCGGTATCAAAATGGGTCAATCCCGAGTTGTAAGCCGCGCGCACCACGGCGGGATTGTCTGCGCGCATCACGCCCATACTCAAAACAGGAATCTCCATCCCCGTCTTGCCCAAAATACGGGTCGGGATTTTGCCGTTTGCCGTTGCAGCACCTTTTACCGCTTTGCAAGCGACCATCTGAGACGCAACAACTGCGCCTGCCCCTGCCAAAGCAGAGAATTTCAAAAACTTACGTCGATTAATCTTTTCCATTGTATTTAATTTTTTAATATTATAAAATCTTCCAATCAATAATCTGAAGAACGCTGCAAAGGTACAAATAATTTTTCAAACTCCGCAATGACAAAGCCTTTTTATCAGGGCAAACGCATCTTAATTGGTTCTACTGGTATTTGTGAGGAAAGACGTGTTGTATGTGGTTAGGCACAATATATTGGTAGAAACCGGAATCCACCCACCCCACCGTCCCATTCGGGACGGAATGTGATACAACGATATTGATATTTCGTGCCTACCGCACACGCAAAAGAGATTTCCACATAAATTAAGATGCGTTTGCCCTGCTCAATCGGGGCGCATATTTATAGCAACAACGGCATCATCCCCCTCCGGAAAAGAAGAAAGCGCAAGCAAACACCTGCGCTTTCTTCTACTTGTTAGCTTGTAGCAAGTATCTTTAAAATATACTTCTATTTTATTGCAGAGAGAAAAATATTTTTGCATACCGTTCTAACAACTCTTTTTGACCTTCAAGAGAATATGCATGATTCAATTTATCAATTTGTTCTCTTGATATATGTCCATCTTTTGATAAACTTGTTTTCGCACTTTCTTTTCTTTGCTTTAGTTTTTCTTCAGTGCATAGTGTGTTTATGTATCCATCAAATCCGATTTTATAAAGTTGTTTGGAATCATATGCAAGAAATTTCAACTTCTCCAAACTTAAATCCGTATGTATTTCAACAGTTGCGTCATGTATTGAAGTTCCATTAAAAATGAGTTCATAAAACTTTGTATATCCATTGTAACTATCTTGGAATGATATTTTTTCAAATGAACCACAAACGTATTTATATGGGCATGGCTTAAAGCAAGCAACTAATTTAGCTACATTAAATCCTTCACACGAAGACATACAAATAATAGATTGTTGCCCTGATGCAATGTAGATTTCCTCAAATGCATCTCTTATCTCACCCCAAGTTATTAATTCTTCTGTGCCATCATTTTTGACAACTACAATGCCATCATCGTTGCCGTGACAATCGAAATGGACATACGGTTGAATATTGTTAATTGCAATTTTCTTTTTGATTTCACGAAGTAAGTCAAGAAGTTCATTTTTTGAGTGGAACGGATTAAATTCATTTGGAATCCCTTTTTCATTGAGAAACTCATGAATTTGTTTTCCTGTTTTCGGGTCAATCTCTCTTAGAGATTCAAAAATAAATACTGTCATAATTTTAAAATTTTAAAAAATTTGCCTACTCTTTTATGGATTTTCAGCACCCTCCATATCTTATTTAACTCAATCACTAAATTACTTTTTACCAATCATAACCTTTCTCTTTCAACCACTTCTGCGCCCAAGCATCTCCCAACCTTGCCGCATTTTGATAGGCTGCAATGGCTTCCGGATATTTTTTCTGTGCTACATAAGCATCTCCCAAATGAACATAGAGGCCCGCCCTCTTTGGTTCTAACTGAATCGCCTTTTGATAATTTTCAATGGCTTCTGGATATTTTTCCTGTTTTGCATAAATATCTCCTAAGCTGAAATATAATAATCCATATGGGTATACACGAATAGCCTTTTGAAAATTTTCAATGGCTTCCGGATATTTTTCTTGTTTTTCATAAATATTTCCTAAGCCGAAGTATCCAGATATACTATTTGGGTCTAATCGAATCGCCGTTTGATAATTTTCAATGGCTTCTGGATATTTTTCCTGTTTTGCATAAACATCTCCTAATTTGGTATATCCTAGTGTATAATTTGGGTCTGCTCGAATCCCTTTTTGATAATTTTCAATGGCTTCTGGATATTTTTCCTGTTTTTGATAAACATCTCCTAAGAAGATATATCCTAATGTAGCATTTGGGTCTACGCGAATAGCCTTTTGTAAATATTCTATGGCTTCCGGATATTTTTTCTGTCTTCCATAAACCTCTCCTAAATGGTAATATCCAGATGCCTCATTTGGTTCTAACTGAATCGCCTTTTGACAATATTCTATGGCTTCTGTATATTTTCCCTGTGTTGCATAAATATCTCCTAAGGCACTATATCCAAATGCATTGGGGTCTAATTGAATCATCTTTTGAAAATATTCTATGGCTTCCGAATATTTTTTCTGTCTTCTATAAACCTCTCCTATCTGGTAATATGCAATTGTAGAATTTGGGTCCACGCTAATTGCTTTTTGGAAATTTTCGATTGCCAAATCATACTGTCTGTTTTCCAAGGCATTACGACCTCTCGTAATATATTCTTCCGCAGAAAGTTTATCCACCTGTTTGGTATATGAGGCTTGCAAAGTTTTGCTTTTTTCTTCTGCCAACGCGCGTTTCATCGCATCGGTTTCCATAGCAAATTGTTTTTGCAGTGCGTCCATTTCACTTTTCAACTTGGCTATTTCTGCTTTCGCCTCCTGCGTTTGTTTGCGGGATTCTTCCAACTCTTTGGTTGTTTGCTTGTCGTTGAGCACTTCGGCGATGCGTTTGTTCACATCATCGGGGTCAACCTCCATTTCGGCTTTGATGTAGTAAATTTTGGCTTTGCCGTCCCATTGTTCATCAAGCACTTTCATCGCTACAACGCCTGCCGTGATGGCTTCTGTTTTTTCTGCATAGTCCTGCTTATTGCCCTGCACCGTTATTTGTTGTTCGGATTGTATGAACGTTCCAATCTCACGCAACAAAATATTACGCATTTCGGTAGTGGCAATCGTCCGCGAACTTTCCTTGTTGTCCAATTTGCTTGCCTCGTAGGTATATTCACGCAGAAAAGTTTTCTTTTCCGCGAAACCACTGCTTACTGTAAACAACAGCAAGCAAAAAATAATGTGTTTTTTTACGCATTTCATCGTTTTATATTTTTTTTGTTTTTCAAATTGATAATGTCTGAATCAGGACTAAATCCTGATTCAGACAAATTTCATCACTGTTGATTTTTCTCAAGTTCGGCTTCCACGCGCTTGCGATACTGGTCGAACTCAAAATTCATCTTCATTTTCTCCTCATCGGGAATGCGCTGTTGCACCTTTTGAGCCACTTTTGCGGCAATGTCGGCAACACCAGCCTGGGATTCCAAACACACCCACACGTTGTACTGATTGTTGGGCAGCAATTCCCTGTAGGTTTTAATCACCACGGTGTTGCTTATTGTCTCATTTGCAATACTTTGTGCAAAATCGTTTTGCTTTGCACCCTGGTCACTCACAGCAGCCCCCGAAGCCCCGTCGCCCGAATAGAGGTCATAACCCAACGTTTCTTCGGACGTTGCCGTCTTAATTTTGGACGACAAGGCTCGAGCAAATGCCGCTCGTGCTTGCGTTTCCGCAATGTTTCGGGCGGTCTGCTCTTTAAAATGCGTCCCTTGTCCCACTGCGCGCGTCGACGGACTCGCCTCCTGCAACTCTTGACAAACGTTTGACTGCAACACCTGTGCGCCTTTCGCTTGTGCCACCGGTTTAACACTCCCGCAGCCCGTAATCATTACGCCTGCAATCACTGCCGTAGCAGCGAAAATAAACTTCTTTTTCATTGTCTTTTAATTTTAAAAATTGTTAATTCTTAATTTGTAATTTTTAATTCGTAATCATCTCATTTCCGTACTCGTCCGCGTGCGATACTGCTCAGTGTTGGAATTGATTTTCCCCCTTTGCCCGTCGGATACGCGCTGTTGCACATTACTACTTCTGCAGCCCACAATCATTGTGCCTGCAACCACTGCCGCAGCAGCCAAAATCATCACTTTTTTGTTCATTGTCATTTATTTTTAATTATTTTACATCATTCACATCAAAAAATTTCACCTCGTAGTGAATCGGTTTGGAAAGCCCCTTGACCGTTACCCTGAATGTGTCATTTTTGCTATACATAGTTGTTTCGTTCATGTATGACGGGCGAAAAATAATGGCAGGATACCACCCATAAGAAGTATGGCTAATGGTGCAATATTGCCCGTCAGACCTGTCCTCGTCGGGTTTTATTGTCCATGTTTTGCCATCGCTCACGCGCACAAGCTCAATAGAAATTGCACTATCATCGTCCATTTCGTCCATTTTGGGGTCTATTGAGATAGACCACGCCATATAGTCTTGCATTTCATTGACCGGAAACACGCCGTTGGGCCACGTAATATAGCCCCGTTCGGGCGCAAATGTTTGTGATTTGTCAAAAGTATACATTGCAGAAAACCTACCGGACAACCCGAATACCGTTTTTCCCATCTTCGGCGATAAAATCCAACGCCGATGCCCAACCCTATCGATGTTCCTGTCGCTGCTATCGTCCATATATCTCCAAACTGAATTTGGAAGCGTAGAACCCATAGATAAATTGGACGTTGAAGCCCCCTTGCATGCGTTTTCATAAAAATCATCGGACATATTTGCGGGGCGTTCCGGAGAGTGAGTTAATCCCTGCAAGGCATCCATTGTAACAGCCGCCGCTTGGGCGTATATCGTTTGACTCTCGTCCAGCACCACCTTGTTGGGAAGTTCGGCAATAAACCGCGCCAAATTCACATTGTCGAGAGCCAGCTGCAAAACCTCATTTTTCACAACACCCAGTGCGTAGGGATGTTGAGGGCTGCTTTTTTGTGTGAATTGCTCGGCAGGCATTGCCTGTTTAATTCGCAGATACTCGCGGGCAATGTATTGCATTCTCTCCGCATCGCCGGTAGGCAGTCGTTTCGGCTTCGTGGTGGGCGCGACAACCGGTTTCGGCTCCACTGTTGGTGTTGCAACGGGCTTTGGCTCTGTAACAGGTGGCGCAACAGGCTTTGGCTCTTTGAGAACGGGCGTTTTTGGAACATCCGGCACCTTCTCCTGAGGCTTGCGCACAGTGTCGGCAACGGTAGCCTTGCCTTTTTGCCGCTCCGAATATTCGCGAAACTCCTTTTGCTGCTGCGCTTTCCATTGCTCAAAATCGGTTTGAGCGTGGAGCGAGGCGGTGGAGAGTAGCAAGCCCGCAATGACATAAGGAAAAGCCACAGCAAGGCAAAATGCCCTGTTGCAACTGATAAATTTTATTTGAACAAACGCTCGTAACTTACTGATTATCAGCAAATTATGGGGGGGGGGTACGTCTTTGCGAACAAGGGGTTGAAGCCACTTGTTGATGCTGTTGATAGTGCTGTATTGCTTTTCTCATCATTTGCATTTTTTCTTTCATGGGATTGCTGGCCAAGCCCGCAATGACATTTTTTTAATTTTCGGGTGCAAAGGTAAATATTATTTTTGAATTGACAAAACAATTTTCAATGATTTTGCAAAATTTTTCAGAAAAACATTCCAGGGCAAACGCATCTTAAATTTGACAAAATTTAAATACTAAAATTACCGAAATGGTTGAAAATTCAAAAAAATACATTACCTTTGCAATGTCATTTGACAAATATAAAAGAAATGAACTATGAACGAATCAGATTTACCTGATTGGTCTTTTAGGTTGGAACACCTC
>BNTT01000093.1 GCA_025996815.1 Bacteroidia bacterium | reverse complement strand
AAATTTGCTGGCAGTATCGTATAGTTTAAGCCCATGCCGGTAGTAGTCAGTGATGGGTTCTGATTAAAGCTAATATCGGTGATTCCAGTCGCAGAGGCATCCGCGACGGTAAACTGTGCTTTGGCTCTCGCATCCAGCGCGATGGTATCACCCGGATTCACAAAGCCCGCGTAAGTCACCGCAGCAGCAGTATAATCACCGTCAAGGGATACGTATGTCCGTCCAATGTCAGTCGGAAGGGCGTCGCCCTGATTGAGGGTTACATCCTTTATCGTTACTGTCAACGGTTTTTTCGTAATAGAGAACGGGAAATCCCTTGAGCCGACGTAGCCTGTGGGTGCTGTTATCTTCAGTTTGTAATTGCCAGCATATATCGGAGCACCATTAGGATCTTTCGGTGTTGCTATTGCAGCACCATCCGACATTAAGTAGTCGTACCTATAACCGACGTCGGGAATTGGTGTTCCGTCGTTCGCTGTGAAAATCGGAGCAGTACCAGTGTATGGGTTGCCATTATACACGCCGCCGTTCATGGTCACACCTGAAATGTTCGCAGGTCTCTGGCCGGCAGCTGCCACAGAAACGGGGATATTTATGGTAAAGTCATTATAATTAGCACTTGTAGCTTTCACGGTAATTGTTGCTGAAGTTCCGGAAACAATGGGGGTTATATCCACCAGCATCGGGGACGTCACAGTAGAATCCGCAAACCCACTACTAACCGGACTAAGCGCACCGTTAAGTATATCGCTTCCAGCTACTTCGTCGAAAGTTGCTCCATAACGCACGCCACCATAGGTGCCGGGGAAGGTATCGGTTGGCAACAGGGCATCCAAATCAATGGAGAGGTGTTCACCTCCCTCCACGATGTAGGACACGATAGTAGAAGACTGAGATAATGAGCCTTTGTTGATGGTGAAAGTCTTTTCTACTTCACCGGTATAATTTCCAATGCCGACGATTTTCGCCTTGGCTGTGTTTGTTCCAACGTTTATACTATCGGAGTAGTACGCCACATAATCCCTACCCAATACCATAGGAGGATAAGTGGCGGGAGAGGTGGGAGCATTAACCGTAAGCGTCGGTTTCTTCGCCGTACCGTCGTATGTCTGCGCGAGAATGTTGACAATCGCGGCTTTTTGAGCTAAGCCTCCCACGCCTATGTTCTTCGGGATGATGTCGAAAGTTGTCGTCCCCGTACTTCCTGCGTAATCGCCTATACCGACGATGGTCACGGTGGCTGTTCCAACGTTTGTATTATTAGCTGAGTAGCTTACGTCGTAATCCGTGCCTTCTGTCAGCACAGCCGCACCAGAGGCTGGATGTATGACAGCAGTAGTACTACCCGATGCAATCGGCTCAATAGCCGAACCGGTATAAGTCTGATTCCCGATGGGAGTCACTGTTAAAGTTATTGCTGCCGTCACAATGTCAGCCTTCAAAGCAGGCTGAATCAGATCATAGTTGCTGTTACCACTGCCTATGAGAGCATAAGCGTTGCTTGGAGTAAGGGTGATTGCTTGTCCATTACCCACATTGGCGGAGTTAAAAACAGCACTCGTAACCGGGCTATCACTGACAAAGCGCACGGAGCTATGAGCAGCAGCTACAGGGTCAGCATCTAAAGGGTTAAGCGTCCCCTGCACACTCGCGATAAACGGCGTGCCGCTGATGTACGGCGGATGTACGAGATTGGTGCCATCGTATGGTTTATTTTCCACCTTAATGCCGCCGACATATACAGGTCGTTTCGTAATATTCGCTGTCAAACCTGTTGTTGATATTGACGAAGGATTGATGATGCTGTAGTTGCCTGCAGCAGAACCTGTGAGTGCGAAAGAATACAGAGAAACGCCTCTACTTCCGACAGCGTCATCTGATAAGATACCGAAGGCTTCGATAGCAAGAGTCGCATCAGGCACAGTACCCGCCGGATGAATAACTGTATTTGTCCCGTTCGCCGCCGTCGTTGATGTTTTAATAGCTTCAGTACCAGTAGCATCAATAACGCCCACCAGCCTAACTGTGTCGGTGCCATCATACACTTTTGTTCCCCCATCCCGCACAGTCAATTTTGTACCATCAACTGCAATGGGTCGCTTAACAATTTTACCGGGAGCAGGATGAGCATAAGGCGTCAAGGTGAAGTTAGCCGGGGTGCTACCAGGGGTGAGTGACCAAGCAACATTTACAGAATAATCATCTCTCACGGGAAAGCCGGCTGGGGCGCCGGTTGGAGCCACGTATGTCAGCTGCCCAACAGTATTGAACACCGGCTTCCCGGCACCCCAGTCATCAACGATTGCTTGTTCAGCAAACACCACCCCTGAGGCAGTAGGCTTTTCAGCAGCGACATTGGTGGTTGCGGCTGCGGTATACACCTTAGGCGGAAGCGTCGCACCAATGCCCGATGCTATGTGTAGCACGAACTTTTTAATCGTGACTTTTATTGTCACGACGCCCACAGCTGCACTATGTCCTGAAACGCTTGTAATGAGAACATTAGAACTGGTGTTATCAGTCATAACATTTTTGTCGGCTGGGGCGGTGCAAGTACTCCAGTCGATTACGACATCGGCAGTATCAGAGGTCAACACAGCCCCACTGCCATCCTTCACGACCACAGTTTCTAGCGCTGGTATATCGCCAGCACCATTACCATTAAAGACAGCAACAATCTCTACATCAGTGTAGTCTGCTGCAAACGCGGGCAGCGTCGAAGACGCCAGCACCGCGGCAAAGATGAAACGCGAGAAGCGTTTCGCTTGATTGAGCACCTCTCGGGATGCCCTTTGTAATTTCTGTTTCATTTTTTTTTATTTTTAATGAATAATAAATTCTAACGTTCGCTTACTCTTTACAGGATTTTCGGCGTCCTCCTTTATGGGTGTATATCGGCGAAGTGCCCTACAGCGGCACATTCGTATCTATACCGCTGCAAAGGTACGCATATTTTTTGAAATAAACAATATATGAGCATTTTGTTCAGGGTCAACGCATTTTGTTGAAAAAAAGCATTTTTTTTTGATAGATGTAAGCGAACCCTTATTTCTTTTATTCCCCAATCATACCGCTTGGCATTCGCCCCTTGTCCCGCAGGGGACAGCACTTTATTAACCTTTGGAATAGGCAGAGTACATTTCTCATCTTGAGGTGTATAAACAGTGCGTACCATAGTTTACTAATATTTTATTATTCTTCTTTTTTCTTCTCCACCCGCACCTTATCAATGCGTGCGCCGTCCATATTGACGATTTCGAGGGCGAAACTTTTCCATTCGAGGTGTTCGCCGGCGTGGGGGATGTGTCCGAGTTCTTCCATAATCAGTCCGCCCAGGGTGTTGTGCTCGTTTTCGGGATATAAATCGCCTAACTTGAAGTAACTTAGGAAGTTATAGAACGAACATTGTCCGTCCACGAGGTAAGTGCCGTCGGGGTGTTCCATAATTTCCGGGTCTTCGTGCGGCTCGGGAATCTCGCCCACGATAGCCTCCATGATGTCTTTGAGCGTCACCATCCCCTGCACGATGCCAAATTCGTCGATGATGAGCGCGGAGTGGTCGTGCGACAATTTCATCTGTTCCAATGCCGAATAGACCTCCATACTCTCGTAGAAATACTGCACAGGGCGCATCTGGTTGCGAATATCGAAGTCGGGCAGGTCGATGTGCGTAAAAATATCCTTCACATACACCATCCCCTCCACATGGTCTAAATCCTCTTTGCCAACGGGAAATTTGCTGTACGGATTGCTCGAAATCAGCTCCTTGATTTCCTCCTTCGACATATCCGTGTCAATCCATTCGATGTCCATTCGGGGGGTCATAATCGACTCCAAATCGCGGTCGCCGAGCGAAAACACGCGCTCCATAATGTCCTGTTCCACCTGTTGCACCTCGCCATCTTCCGTGCCCTCGCGAATCATCGACTTGATTTCCTCCTCCGTCACGCGATTGACTTCGTCTTTGATGCCCAGCAGCCGTATGGTGCCGGTGGCACTGTGCGACAGCAGCACGATAAGCGGCTTGATGATGAACGCCAAAAAGTTCATCGGCGCAGAAATAATTTTGGATATATTTTCGGCATAACTCAACCCGATGCGCTTGGGCACAAGTTCGCCAAACACAATCGACAGGTATGTTACCACCGTCACCACGGCTATGTGAGCCACCGAAAGGGAATATTCGGGCGATAGCCCCCATCTCTCCAAAATCGGGCTGAGGCTCCGCGCCCACATTTCGCCGGCAAACAAACCGGTCAAAATATCAATCAGCGTGATAAAAATCTGGATGGTGGACAAGAAATTTTCGGGATGTTCCGCCATACTGAGGGCAGTGCGTGCGGATTTACTCCCGTGCAGAGCCTCCGACTTGAGGCTCGACTTCCGCGCCGAAATCATGGCAATCTCCGACATCGAAAAAAAACCATTAAGCAATATAAGAAGCAGCAACACAGCTATTTCCATAAATCAAAAAAAAAGAGGACTTCCAATTTTTGTTTCTAATATTTCAACAAGTTATGATTTCACAAAAGAGAGGAAGTCCTCATTTATGCTCCATCGCAAAATCGGGGCAAAGTTACAAATTATTTTTGTCTTGCACGATGATTTTAAATTTATTTCGGGGAAACCACATTCACAATTTTGTTTGGCACCACTATCACCTTTGCAGGGACTTTGCCCTCCAGCCATTTTTGCGACTGTTCGTTTGCCAGCACGGCTTTTTCTACCTCTGCCGGCGGTGCGTCCATCGGGAAATCCAGCGTGAAGCGTGCCTTGCCGTTGAAAGAAATGGTGTATTTCACGGTGCTTTCTTTCAGATATTCCTCGTTGAAATCGGGGAAACGGGCATCGCACACGGTGGTTGTGCTGCCCAAGCGGTGCCACAGTTCTTCGGCGATATGCGGCGCAAAAGGTGCCAGCGTAACCACCAGGTTGCTCAGCACCGCGCGCTTGTTGCATTTCAACGCCGTCAGTTCGTTCACGCAAATCATAAATGCCGCCACGGAGGTGTTGAACGAGAAGTTTTCAATATCCTGCCCCACCTTTTTAATCAATTTGTGGATGGCTTTCAATTCGTCGGCAGTGGGCGGCGCGTCGGACACGGCAAATTTGTCGCCGTCGAAAAACAGGTTCCAGAGTTTGCGCAAAAAGCGCGAAACGCCGTCGATGCCATTCGTATCCCACGGTTTGGACTGCTCCAGCGGTCCGAGAAACATCTCGTAGAGCCGCAACGTGTCCGCGCCGAATTTTTCCACAATATCATCGGGATTCACCACATTGAACATCGACTTCGACATTTTTTCGACCGCCCAGCCGCAGATATATTTGCCGTCTTCGAGGATAAACTCTGCATTTTTGTATTCGGGCATCCAGTTTTTGAACGCCTCCACGTCCAGCACATCGTTGCTCACGATATTCACATCCACATGAATGGGCGTTACATCGTATTTGTCTTTCAGCCCGTGCGAAACACACACCGGGTGGGGTGTCCCCCCTTCGGAGGGCGTGAGGGGGGCTTTCACGCGGTACACAAAATTGCTGCGCCCCTGAATCATACCCTGATTGATGAGTTTTTTGAACGGCTCGTCCTCCGCGACAATGCCCAAATCGAATAAAAATTTGTTCCAGAAGCGGCTGTAAATCAGGTGTCCGGTTGCGTGTTCCGTTCCGCCAATGTATAAATCGACATTGCGCCAATAGTCATTTGCCGCCTTAGAAACCAGCCCCGCCGGATTGTGGGGGTCTTCGTAGCGCAAATAATACGCCGACGAGCCGGCAAACCCCGGCATGGTCGCCAATTCGAGCGGATAGCCGTTATACGTCCAATTTTTTGCCCGCCCAAGCGGTGGCTCGCCCGTTTCGGTGGGCAAAAATTTGTCCACTTCGGGGAGTTCAATCGGCAAATCTTTTTCGTCCACCGTGTAGGGCATCCCGTCTTTGTAATAAATCGGAAAAGGCTCGCCCCAATAGCGTTGGCGGCTGAAAATGGCATCGCGCAGGCGATAATTCACCTTCACGCGACCCAATCCGTTTGCCTCAATATACTCTTTCGTCTTTTTTATAGCCTCTTTTACAGTCAAACCGTTCAAAACCAGCCCCGTAATTCGTAATTCGTAATTCGTAATTGGCGAATTGACCAAGATGCCTTCTTTCGCGTCAAAACTTTCTTCGCTCACGTCTGCGCCCTCAATCAGCGGGACAATCGGCAGGTTGAAGTGCTTGGCGAAGGCATAGTCGCGGCTGTCGTGCGCCGGCACAGCCATAATCGCGCCGGTGCCATAACCGGCTAATACATAGTCGCTTATCCAAACAGGGATGGTTTCGCCCGTTACAGGATTGACGGCATACGAGCCTGAAAACACGCCCGTCACCTTGCGGTCGGCGATGCGCTCGCGCTCGGTGCGGCGTTTGACGGCATCCAAATAGGCATCCACAGCCGCTTTTTGTTCGGGCACAACCACTTGCGCCACATATTCCGATTCGGGAGCCAGCACCATAAATGTTACCCCAAAAATAGTATCGGCACGGGTCGTGAACACCGTTAATTGTAGGGGCAGGGCGTGCTCTGCGATGGTAAAATTCAATTCCGCGCCCTCACTGCGTCCTATCCAGTTTTTTTGCGTTTCTTTCAGCGAATCCGTCCAATCGACCGTGTTCAGACCGTCGAGCAGACGTTGGGCATACGCCGACACGCGGAGGCTCCATTGGCGCATTTTGCGCTGCTCCACGGGGTGTCCGCCGCGCACAGACACGCCTTCGCTCACTTCGTCATTAGCCAGCACCGTGCCCAGAGCGGGGCACCAATTCACCATCGTGTCCGCCAGATAGGCGATGCGGTAGTTCATCAAAACCGCCTGCTGCTCTTTCTCCGACTTGGCGTTCCAATCCGCAGCCGTAAAAGAAAGTTCCTCCGAACAAGCCACATTCAAGCCCGCCGAGCCGCTCTTTTCAAACGCGGCAATCAACTCCGAAATCGGTCGCGCAGCCCCCTCACCCCCGTAATTCGTAATTCGTAATTCGTAATTATAATACGAGTTAAACATCTGAATAAAAGCCCATTGCGTCCACTTATAATAGCCGGGGTCGCAGGTGCGAATTTCCCTGTCCCAATCGAAGCAGAAGCCTATTTTATCCAACTGTTCGCGGTAGCGGGCGATATTTTTCTCGGTCGTGATGGCGGGATGCTGCCCCGTTTGGATGGCGTATTGCTCCGCAGGCAGTCCGTAGGCATCATAGCCCATCGGATGCAGCACATTGAAGCCTTTCAGCCGTTTGTAGCGCGCATAAATGTCCGACGCGATGTAGCCGAGCGGATGCCCGACGTGCAAACCTGCCCCCGATGGGTAGGGAAACATATCCAAGACATAATATTTCGGCTTCGTCGCGTCCTCCGCCACGCGGCAGGTGTGGTTTTTCACCCACTGCGCCTGCCACTTTTTCTCAATCTCTTTGAAATTGTAGTCCATAATCGTAGAAATCCTGTATTTTATTGTAATAATATCGCCTGCCGATAGTCGTAGTGCTGCCAAGCCTTGAGCAGTTGCTGCTGTTCAAAGCGTTCGCAGCCGATGAACAGGGCAGACAGGCGCGCGCTCAGGGTGCTGCTTGTGCTTTCCAGCAGGGTGTCCCAAAAAGTCTTTTCGGCGGGATATTCTTTGGTGGAATAGTCCTGCACGGAGGCTAATTCTGCTGCCACGCCGATGGCATCCTGCAAGCTGCCCAATTGGTCAATCAGACCCAATCGGAGGGCTTGATTGCCCGTCCAGACGCGCCCCTGAGCGATGGCGTTGATTTCTTCCCTGCTCTTGCCGCGCCCTTCGGCACAGCGACTGAGGAAGGTGTTGTAGCCGCGCTCCACGTGAGCCTGCACCATCGCGCCCTCGCTGTCGGAGAGCGGACGGGCGGGGAATATCCCCACGCCCAGAAAGGGGATATGCAGCACATCGCCCAGCAGATTGGAATGTTTGTTGGTCGAAACGCCGTCGAAAGTCGCCCCCATACGCTTTGCCAACTGTGCGCCGTTGGGCACCATGCCGAAGATGCCGATAGACCCCGTGAGCGTCGTTGGCTCGGCAACAATTTTGTTTGCCCCGCAGGAAATGTAATAGCCGCCCGAAGCCGCCTTGTCGCCCATCGACACCACCACCGGCTTCACAGCGCGCAATTCGCTCACCGCGTGCCAGATTTGTTCGGACGCAAAAGCACTCCCGCCCGGCGAATTGACACGGACAACAACGGCTTTCACATCGTCGTCTTTCTGCAACTTTTTCATCTCGCTGATATATTCTTTGGCGGTAATCACGCTTTCGCCGTTGGAAAAAATCGCAGGCTGCACGTCGTCCACAATTTCGCCCTCGGCATATAGTATGGCAATCGTTTCCTTGCTGCCGACGGTGCGGTCGGGCAGCGATTTCAGGTTGTCTACGGAGGCAAACGTCAGGTCGTCCTTTTCTTCGATGTCCATTTTCGCTTTGAGCAGTTTTTCCACCTCATCGCGGTATTTCAAGCCGTCAATCAGTTGATATTCAACCACTTTCTTCGGGTCGGTAAATATCAGACATTCGTCGGCATAGCGGTTTAATTGGGCAACGGATATGCCGCGACTTTCGGAAATGCCCGTCAGCAGTGTGTTCCAAATATCGCCGAGGTAAGCCGTCACCTGCTCGCGGTTGGCGGCACTCATCTGTTGCTCGGTGTAAGGCTCCACCGCCGATTTGTAGGTGCCCACCTTATATATTTGCATCTCAATACCCCATTTTTCGAGCATATTCTTGTTGAATTGGATGGATTTTGACAAGCCGCGAAAATCGAGCATCCCCTCCGGATTTATAAAAATGGAATCCGCCGTCGAAGCAATGGCATACGCCTCCTGTTCGTAAATATCTGCGTAGGCAATGATAAATTTGCCACTCTGTTTGAAGCTCAGCAATGCCTTGCGGAGCGGCTCCACAGAGGCGTAGCCCGACATCGCCGTGATGCCGCCGTTCAGATAGATACCCTTGATTTTGTCGTTCGCCTCTGCCTTTTTGATGGCAGCAAGGATGTCGTTAAGCCCCACCTTTTCGATGCTTGAGCCGCCCAGCGTCAAAAAGTCGAGCGCATCCGGCGCAACGCGGTCGCTCATAATCGCATCCAGATTGATTTTCAGCACCGTCTTGTCCTGCAAGAGATACACCGACGAGCCGCCCATAGAGGCAGCCACAATGCCGGCAAACACGACAAACGAAAAAATCGTCAAAATCACACTCCCCAAAATCACGCCCAAAGTGGACGCAAACACCATCTTCAAAAAGTTTCTCATATTTTTAATTTTTAAAATAATAACTATAATTATTCTGCAAAGGTAGTGATTTTTTTGCTTCGCCGAACAAGGGGAGCATCTCAAACGGCAAAAAAAATATCAAAAAAATATCAAAATATTTGCAAATGCAAAAAATATGTCGTACCTTTGCACAGAATTTAATAACGTAATAATGTAAAATATGGCAACAAAAGCAGCGAAAGCAACAAAAGAAGTGAAAGTAGAGCACGACGAGGCAGAGACGTTTACGTTAGGGAAAGGCAGGCTCACTGATTTTTGGGAAAAATATCCCAATGGTACCTTAATCGTTTACGACAGAAAAGCCGTAAATAAGTAAATATGCGCTATCTACGAGCGACCGACTAATCATAGCCCAAGCCATTTGTGAAAAAATTCCTCTCATCAGCAGCGATGGCAAATTTGGACATTACCGCAAACAAAATCTGCAATTTGTTTTTAACGACAAATAAGGCATCGGAGCCTATGCCGAACAGGGGTAAGATTTTTTTTGTTTTGGGTTAATTCTTCACAGCACCTTCAAAGCATTTTTAATCATCTGCTCAACCGTGAGCGCAGGCTCCGATGAGGCTATTTTGCTGACCACTTTTTGTGCGGCGGGCTGATTGAAGCCCAGCATGACCAAGGCGGAGACAGCCTCTTGGGCGGTTGCAGACACCACGGCGTGGGCACTTGCCGGTGCGCCGGCGGGGCTTGCGCCCATTTTCACCTTGTCTTTGAGGTCGAGAATGATGCGCTCAGCCGTTTTGGCTCCGATGCCTTTGACCGTTTTGAGCGCATTGGCATTGCCCGTCGCGATGATGCCTTCCAGTTCATACACCGCCAGCGACGAGAGCACCATCCGCGCCGTGTTGGCTCCCACGCCCGACACCGAAATCAGCAGCAGAAACAGGTCGCGCTCGCGCTTGTCCACAAAGCCAAAGAGCAGATGCGCATCCTCTCTAATGGCTTCATACACAAACAATTGGCACGTCTTTTGCGCACTCAAAGCCGAGTAGGTGTTCAGTGAGATGCTCACAAAATAGCCCAATCCATTCGCCTCCACCACAACCGAGGCAGGCGTCAGTTCCACAATTTCTCCCTTTATATATTCTAACATAGCATAAAATTTTTTAATGACAACTATTTGATTTGCCCCTCAAACGGGTGTTTCAAATTCTTCGCACTCGTGAGTTCGCCTTCCATTGCGCCGATTTTCAGTTTGGCTCTGATGCGGACGGGGGCGCGGTTTTGGTCGTTGCTGAGCCAGATTTCTACGGCATCTTTGGACGTGGTGAAGGCTTTGTCCACGAGGTCGAGATTGAGTTTGAACGTGTTGTAGCGGTGTTTTCCCACCTCAATCGTTTGCTTGCCCGTGTAGCGGATGGTGATGTGCGTTTGGTCGGCACCGAAGAAGATGGCTATTTTCGTTGCCGTGCCCACCGCCATTTCGTCGTAATCCCACGCGCGCGCCGCCAGCAGCATACTCAGCATATCGTAGCCCGCCGCCTCGGCGGTCATAAAAGTGTCCACCATCGTGCGATTGGGTCGGTAGCGTTTCAGATAGACTTGGGTTTGTTCGGGGCTGAATTTTTGCGTGGTCACTTTTTCCGTGAAATGATAGTTGGATTCGTGCACTATACGCTCGGCGTAGAGGGGCTTGAGGTCGGATACCGAGGCGTAGGTCGTCAGCGTGTCGCGCATGAGATACATTTTGTCGAAAAACGATGTGGTGTTGAGTTTCACGAGAGCCTTCCACGCCGGTTGTTTGGCGTAGGTGGTCGCGGTCAGGCGATATGTTGCCCGTGCGCCGGTCATCACGACGATGCCGTACTTGTATTTCACATCGTATGCAAATTCTTCGCCGTCCTGAAATTGACTTTCCTGCTGCGCATAGATACTTTGCCCAATAAGAAGCAGCAACAGCCCACTAAAAAGGCAATCCCGCCGGCATCGATGTTCGAGTAGTCGTTGTTTTCTTTTTTGCATCCTGTCTTTCTTTTTTTCGTTCTTCTACCGATTTTTTTACTTTCGGCTTATATTTCGTGATTGCCGCGGGCTTTTGCTGCATGATGGGCAGCTCCGTGACGTTCCAATTTTGCTCCAATTCCATATAGCCTTTCAGTTCTATTTCGAGATTGAAATAATACATCGGCTCGGGCTGTTGGTGGGTTGTGTAATCGCCCGTA
>BNTT01000092.1 GCA_025996815.1 Bacteroidia bacterium | reverse complement strand
CATCGCTTTGATTGCGGCCTCGCGCCGCAAATTCCCACTCTGCTTCCGTGGGCAAGCGGTAGCCTTTTTTCGTCATATCCATCGTCGCATTATCACAAACTGCTCCTTCATTGGAATTTCTGATAACACTCCCATTATAAGTGTACACCGGCTCTAAGCCCTTCATCTCGCTATAGGCATTGCACCAGACAATCGCATCCCGCCATGTGATTTCCGTTACCGGACGGCCTTCTATATAGTCGTACTGTCCCTCCCCATCGGTGCCGGTTTTAGAAAAGGAGTACCCGTATATTTGTCCCCAGAAGTACACCTCTTTCCATAATTCCCAGGTGGTTTCATATTGGGCAATTTCATAGTGGGGGGTTCTTACCGTCCGCCCTGCTATAAATACCCCCTCTGTTCCGCTTCCTTCTATCATATACCACGGGTCGGTTATGTACGCAGATCCGGTAACGCTACCTGAATTGTTGGCACGAGTTACTACTACGGAGATGGTTGTATTTTTATCTTCAAGCACTAAGGCATAGGTTAAGGATGTCTTCCCACTAATTTCCGTGCCATTCCGTTTCCACTGGTAGGAGATGGTTCCGCTTCCACCAAGGGCAGAGATATTTGCAGTGAGGGTGTATCCTACTTGCGTGATGCCGGTGATGGTTACCGTGCCTGTTAAAGCGGGGAGATTGGGGTCAATGGGGACACCCTCAATTGGGGCAGTAGGAGCACTGGTGATGCTACCGGAATAGCGGGCGCGGCTCACTTCTACGGAGATGGTTTGCCCTATATCGGAATCCACTGTGGTATAGGTTGGGCTGTTGGCACCAATATTCACGTTACCCCGTTTCCACTGGTAGGCGATGGATATGACGAAAAAAGGCTACCGCTTGCCCACGGAAGCAGAGTGGGAATTTGCGGCGCGAGGCCGCAATCAAAGCGATGAAGCACAATGGAACTTTCCCTATTCGGGACACAATAACATTGACGTGGTAGCATGGTATTACAACAATGCCGGTGCTTCTAACACTAATATCCCTGAGAGTGCAAAAGGTGCTCATCCGGTAGGGCTTAAAGACCCAAACAGAGGGATATATGACATGAGCGGGAATGTGCGTGAATGGTGCTGGGACTTGTATCAGCCTATAATAACCACGAATACCCCGGCGCAGGGACCTACGGGATCGTGGTATACTGAACGCGTGTGTCGCGGCGGCGGCTGGATAGACGCCCCGGCGGCGTGTAGGGTGATTTCTCGCGAAGGCCACTATAAGCCCGACTACTTGGACTGGGCCATTGGTTTCCGCTGGGCACGTACCCTTTAGTTTAAGGCATCTGTCTATTGCACCGAGATATAAGTATTATATAAACAAAGAAGACAATGAAAGCAAATGTAAAAGGATTAGTGATTGCACTGTTGGCACCTTTCGTGCTGGGTCAATGCACCGATAGCGAAGAGTTGAGTCCGACCAACACGCCGCAGGTGGTGGAAAAGATCGTGGTGAAAACCGCCGCCAAGCAGCAGAGCGTGGCGTTTAACCTGACTTCGAAGTATCTCAATGCCACATGGAAAGTCTATGCATCGGAGAAAGGCACAGGCGTGGCAACGGACATGACCGCGGAGTGCCTCGACGGCACGGAACTGGTGCTGACGCACGACACGGATGTTAAAGCTGCCATTTATTATATCTCCGCCACCATGCCGGGCAAAACCGAAAGTGGGCGGCTCAGGCTCACTGTGCTCCCGTTTTCACCCGATCAGACCGCTACACCCGAAGCACTTTTTTCAAGCATCGCAAAATCCGCTCCCACGCAGGTAAGCATCGTCTTTACCGTGGTCAATAGCGACCTCTACGAGGGAGGGAGCACAACAAAGTGGAAAGTTTATTCCTCGCAGACAAGTGCCACGGTGGTTTCCGGCATAACCACATACTTCGACAAAACTGCCCAAACTTTGACTTTGATTCATCCCTCTGATATTCCCGTAGGGAATTGTTGGGTGACAGCCACCGACGGCGACAAGAAAGAAAGCGGGCGGCTGAAACTCACGGTTACCGCGTTTATACCGCCCCCGCCGAACGTAACACCGACTCCGGATATTGCCACTGCCACCGTTGCCAAAGCCCCCGGCATACAGTCGAGCGTGGACTTTATCCTGAACAATGCCGCTGATTATTCGAATTTGACTACATGGGCAGTTTATTCCTCCGCAACAGGAATCGGATTAGACCCCAACGTAACTGCCACCCTCAGCGGTGCGTTGCTGCGGCTGACATCCAACACGGGTGATGTGGCGGTGAAGAGCTACTATATTGCCGCCACCAACCCTCTCCTCGTCGAAAGTGTGCGGCAAACACTTGCGGTCGTAGCGACACCACAGACACAAACACCGGTGCCACTGTCTCTCTCCATTGGCAGACCGCCCCAAACTACGCCAAGCGTGATAGTGAACCTGACCAACAGTCGTCCCTACTCAAGCCGTTGTGTATGGACGATATATACCGCGGCATCGAGCAATGTGCGGAATACCGACCTGACCCCGACTTTCGACCTGGTCACTCAGGAACTGCTCCTGACCTCCGCCACGGGTGATGTGGCACTGGGGAGCCTCTGGATTACCGCCAAAGAACCCCTCGAAACCGAAAGTGCACGGCTGCGCATCGCGGTGGTGAATGTATCCGTTGTTTTAACCGGCACGGTAACCATTGACGGCACCGCAGAAGTAGGACAAACCCTCACTGCAAATACCTCTGCCCTTGGTGGTAGCGGAGCCATCGTCTACCGGTGGAAACGGGCTGCCGTGAATATTGGGAACAGCCCAACCTATACCTTAGTGCCTGCCGATGCAGGGAAAATCATCACCGTAGAAGTGAGCCGCGTCGACAATTCCGGAATCATAACCGGCGGTCCAACGGCGGTAGTTGCTCTCGCCGCTTTAACCGGCACGGTAACCTTCGACGGCATCGCGGCAGTCGGACAAACCATCACAGCCAATACCTCCCTTCTTGATGGTAGCGGAGCCTTCTCCTACCGGTGGTTCCGGAATGGCACGACTCCAATAGGTACCAACAGCCCAACCTGTGCCTTGGTGGCAGCCGATTTAGATGCAATCATCACCGTAGAAGTGAGCCGCGCCAACAATACCGGCAGCGTAACCGGCGCAACGGCGGCAGTTGCCCTCCCCGTTTTAACCGGCAGGGTAACCATCACCGGCACCGCGAACGCCGGAAACACCCTCACTGCAAATACCACTGCCCTTGCTGGAAGCGGAGACATCTCCTACCGGTGGAAACGTGATACCGTGACTGTTGGTACCAACAGTTCAACCTATGTCACAGCGACTACCGATTTAGGTGCAAAAATCTCCGTAGAAGTGAGCCGCACCAACAATTCCGGAATCGTAACCGGCGGTCCAACGGCGACAGTTAGTCGCTCCGCTTTAACCGGCACGGTAACCATCGACGGCGTCCCGATAGTAGACCAAATCCTCACAGCAAATACCACAGCCCTTGGTGGAAGCGGAGACTTCACCTACCAGTGGAAACGGAATGGCACGACTCCAATAGGGCTCAACAGCCCAACCTATACCATAGGGGCTTACGATTTAGAAGCAACCATCTCCGTAACAGTGAGCTGCGCCAACAATACCGGCAGCGTAACCGGCGGTCCAACGGCGGAAGTTGCACTTTTCATGCCCAATTTGACCGGCACGGTAACCATCGACGGCATCGTGGCAGTCGGACAAACCCTCACTGCAAATACCTCTGCCCTTTACGGAAGCGGAACCATCTCCTACCGGTGGTTTCGGGGCACGAATCCAATTATTGGGGCAAATAGCGCAACCTATACCATATCGCTTGCCGATTACGGTACAACCCTTTCCGTAGAAGTGACCCGCGCCAACGATATCGGCAGCATAATCGGCGGTCCAACGACGGTAGTTGGGCTCTCCGTTTTAACCGGCACGGTAACCATCGACGGCTTCACGAACGTCGGATACACCCTCTCTCCAAATATCTCTGCCCTGGGTGGAAGCGGAGCCCTCTCCTGCCGGTGGAAACGGGATAGCGTGGATGTGGGAACCGGCCAAACCTATACCTTGGTGGAAGCCGATTTAGGTGCAAAAATCACCGTAGAAGTGAGCCGCGCCAACAATACCGGCAGCGTAATCAGCAGTCCAACGGCGGCAATTGAACCTTTCTTACCCCGTTTGACAGGCACGGCATCCATCACCGGCGAGGCGATAGTCGGAAGACTTCTCACTGCAAGTGCCTCCCTTGGTGGAAGCGGAACCATCTCCTACCAGTGGAAACGGGGTACCGTGAAGGTTGGTACCAACAGCCAAACCTATGCCATAGTGGCTGCCGATGAAGGGTCAACCATCACCGTAGAAGTGAGCTGCACCGGATATGTAGGACCCGTAATCGGCGGTCCAACGGATACAGTTATCTTCCCCGTTTTAACCGGCACGGTAACCATCGACGGCTCCGCGGCAGTCGGACAAATCCTCTATGCAAATACCTCCCGCCTTAATGGAAGCGGAGCCTTCTCCTACCAGTGGAGACGAGGTACCGTGGATATTGGTACCAACAGCCAAACCTATACCTTAGTGGCTGCCGATTTAGGAGCAATCATCACCGTAGAAGTGACCCGCGCCAACAATTCCGGCAGCATAATCGGCGGTCTAACGGCGATAGCTCCCCTCCCCCCTTTGACAGGCACGGTAACCATCACCGGCTTCGTGGGACCCGGAAACACCCTCACAGCCAATACCTCCCTCCTTAGTGGAAGCGGAACCTTCTCCTACCGGTGGAAACGGGGTACCGTGGATATTGGTACCAACAGCCCAACCTATATCTTAGCACTTGCCGATATAGGAGAATTCATCACCGTAGAAGTGACCCGCAGCAACAATTCCGGCAGCATAATCGGCAGTCTAACGGCGATAGTTAACCGCCCCGCTTTGACAGGCACGGTAACCATCGACGGCACCGTGGCACCCGGACAAACCCTCACTGCAAATACCACTGCCCTTGGTGGAAGCGGAACCATCTCCTACCAGTGGTACCTGGACTTGAGTCCGACTGGTACCAACAGCCCAACCTATACCTTAGATTCCTATACATCGAAAAGTATATCCGTAGAAGTGACCCGCGCCAACAATACCGGTAGCGTTACCGGGGTGATAGGTCCCACACTAACTTTGCCCGGGGCTACGATAACAGGAAGCGGAACAATTGGGGTATTTATAGAAGGCCGGACGGTAACCATCAGCCCCTTTAATATTTACAGACATGAAACCACGTATGAGTTATGGAACTCTGTGTACGAATGGGCAACAGACGACCTCAGAGGGTACACCTTTGCGAATTCCGGCGTGGAAGGGCATGGAACCACCAGCGGAACCGGTGTGATAGGAAACGCCGCAAAGGCAACCCGTTCGGTAACGGGCATCAGTTGGCGGGATGCGATTGTCTGGTGCAATGCCTATAGCGAGATGAACGGCAGAACGCCGGTGTACACTTCCATTTATTATTCTGGGGGTGTTATTAAAGATGCCACTGACGCAAGAGCAACAGTCTGGGAGAGTGTGGTGATGGATTTAACCAAAACGGGCTACCGCTTGCCCACCGAAGCAGAGTGGGAATATGCGGCGCGAGGTGGCAATCAAAACGATATACTAAATTGGAACTATAACTATTCGGGAGGTAATACCATTGGCGATATAGCATGGTATGAGGAAAATTCTTTTCTACTGGGACCATCCCATGGCAACTACGGTGTTCATCCGGTAGGGACTAAAGCCACAAACAGCAAAGGATTGTATGACATGAGCGGGAATGTGCTTGAATGGTGCTGGGACCGGTATGGGGGTATCACTACATCAACCCCGGCGAAGGGACCCTCTTCGGGCTCGAACCGCGTGGTTCGCGGCGGTGCATGGAACACCACTGTGCAACGTTGCGGGGTGTCTTATCGCGACAACCTCCCGCCCACCTCCAGCAGCGACAGGAACACAGGCTTCCGGATAGTGTTTTCCCTTTAGTTTACCGCAATTAATAAATCGTTGTCCACCAGCGACATATCTATTGGGCAGCGGGTGAGTGTTTCAAATTGGTAGTATTCGCCGAACTCGGTTGTTTCGGCGGGGATGCAGAGCAGTAGATTCTCGATGCGGATGCCGTAGCGACCGGTTTTATAGATGCCCGGCTCGTTGGAGATTACCATCCCCGGTTCAATCGGTGTGGGGTTGTAGTTCATGCGGATGCTTTGCGGTCCCTCGTGCACGTTGAGGCAGTGCCCAACGCCGTGTCCTGTGCCGTGGAGGTAGTTTTGACCGTCCTGCCAGATGAATTGCCGCGCCAGAATATCGAGTTGCGTCCCCACCGTTCCTTTCGGAAATTTCGCGCGCGCCAGGGCGATATGCCCTTTGAGCAGGAGGGTGAAATCGCGCTTCATCTCGTCTGTTACCGCGCCCACGGCAATGGTGCGCGTCAAATCGGTGGTGCCGTCCAGATAGTGCGCGCCGGAATCCACCAGCAGCAGCCCTTCGGGCAATATCCGCGCGTTGCTTTCGGGGGTGGGGGCGTAGTGCACGATTGCGCCGTGCGCACCGTAAGCGGCAATCGTCTCAAAACTTTCGCTCACGAAATTGTCCTGCTCGCTGCGCAGTTCCAGTAGTTTACGGCTGACATCTAATTCCGTAACAACCTGATTGTCTGCCAATTGCTGCCTCAGCCACGCCTCAAATTTGAGCAATGCCACCTCGTCGCGCTGCATTGCACGGCGAAAACCGGCAATCTCCGTTTCATTTTTGATGGCTTTCATCCGGTCTACGGGGTGCACATCCACTTCGATGCCTCCCGCAATCCCCTGATACAGATGATAATTGATTTTGTTCGGCGCAATCAGCACCACAGCATTGTCATTGCGGGCGTGACCCGCAATCTCCCGCTCAATATAATCATCAATTTTATTATATTCCGCCGTCGTAATGCCCTCGCCCTGCAAATATTCGACCACCTCGTCGGTCAATTTCCTGAAATCCACGAAAAGCACCGCCTCCGTATCGCTCACAAGGGCATAGCACACCGCCACGGGATTGTAGCGAATGTCGCTGCCGCGCAGATTAAACAGCCACGCGATGGAATCCAATGCCGCCAAAACGGTGCAATTCGCCTTTTGAGCGTGCAACGCCTCGCGCAACCGCTGAATTTTGCTGCGCGCACGCTCGCCGCTGAATTTTTCCGGCAGGATAAATGCCTTATCCAACGGAATTTCGGGGCGATTGTCCCACAATTCATCGCAGGGCGCAAAATCAGTGTTCACGCGCAACCCGTTTTTTTCAAAAAAAGTGAGCAAATCCCGTGCCTGCGAAGCCGCGAAAACCGCCCCCTCGATGCCCACCGTGTCGCCCGCCGACAATTCGTCCGCCAACCACGCTTCGGGCAACGGCGTATCGGGCAAGCCGCTCTTAAACAGCGCGATGCCGGTGCCTTGCAACTGCTCGTCTGCCTGCAAAAAATACCGCGAATCGGTCCACAGCCCCGCCTTGTTGCGCGTTACCACCAGCGTTCCCGCCGAGCCGGTGAAGCCCGACAGCCATTGCAAAGTTTTCCAATGGTCGGGCGTGTATTCGCCGCAATGCGGGTCTGTGAGCGGCACGATGCAGGCGTGTATGCCGGATTTCAGCATCGCCCCCCGCAATTTCTCAATGTTTGAATTTGTCATTTTTAGTAAATTTAACCTATCAAGAATGCAAAGGTAACGATTTTATCCGTACCTTTGTATGTTTTTTTGGAAGAAAAGATGGATCCGATTGAGGTTTTGAAGAAATATTATCCGGAGCGGAGTGCGCGGTATCGGATACTGCTCACGCATAGTGAGTCGGTTGCCGACAAGGCTGCGCGGATTATTGCGGCGCATCCGGAGTTGGTGGTGGATGCCGAATTTGTCCGTGAAGCCGCGTTGCTGCACGACATTGGGATTTTTATGACGTATGCGCCGGAGATAGGTTGCTATGGCGAGCGCGACTATATGCTGCACGGACGGTTGGGAGCCGAACTGATGCGGCGGGAGGGTTTTAAACAACATGCCCGCGTGTGCGAGCGGCATACCGGAACGGGTATTTCGCTGCCGGATGGCGATTTTTTCCCCGAAACGATGGAAGAAAAATTAGTGTGCTACGCCGACTGCTTCTATTCAAAGACGCATTTGGACAGGGAAAAATCGGTGGAGCAGGTCAGACACACGCTTTCAGAATACGGTGCCGATTCGGTTGCCCGCTTTGAGGTGATGAATAAACTTTTTGCAATTTAAATGAGGTTGAAATTCAGGTATATATGCTTTCTGCTGCTTGTATGGATGTTGGCATCCTGCGGGATACTCCGGAGGACGTTTCGCGCCGACACATTGCCCGTGAGCACGCTGCCTGCCGACACCGTGGCACCCGCCACCTTGCCCACTGATACCGTGCCTGCGCCCACCTTGCCCACCGATTCGTTGCCCACCGACTCTCTGCGCTTGCCGGTGGATTCTATCGGCAAGTTGCACACCGACTCACTGTTAACCGATTCGTTGCGCACCAATGCGTTGTTGGCTGACAGTTTGCGCACCGATTCGTTGCACCTGCCGACGGATTCTCTCGGTGTTGTGCGTGCCGACAGCGTCAAGAAGCCGCCGTCGTCTGCCATTGAAGCCCCCGTCCAATATACTGCCAAAGATTCGACCGTGATGATTATGAAAAGCGGCAACCGTATATATATGTATGGCGATGCGGAGGTGCACTACACCAATTTGGAGTTGAAAGCCGAACACATCGTGGTGGATGCCGACAGCAGCATTCTGACCGCTACATCGGGGCGCGACTCCCTCGGCGCGGAGTTTGGCTATCCCGCCTTCAAGGAGGGCGGCGAACTCTACGAATTTCGGAAAGCCCGCTACAATTTCAAGACGAAACGGCTGGCGAGCACCGACATTATCACCACCCAAAACGATGGCTACATCACCGCTCAACGTGCCAAGAAGATGGAAAACAACGAGATGTTTATGCAAGGCGGGCGATTCACGACCTGCGACGACCACGAAAATCCCCACTACTATTTTAATATGACCAAGGCGATGGTGGAGCCGGGCAAGCAGGTGGCGTTTGGTTTCACCTACCTCGTGATGGAGGACGTGCCGCTGCCCGTTGCGGTGCCTTTTGGTTTTTTCCCGTTTTCGACGGAAAACTCATCGTCGGGCTTGATTATGCCCACTTATGGCGATGAGATGAAGCGCGGTTTTGCCCTGCGCGATGGCGGCTGGTATTTCGCCATCAGCGATTATGTGGATTTGGCTTTGACGGGCGAAGCCTACACACGCGGCTCGTGGGGGGTAAATGCCAAATCCAACTACCGCAAACGCTACAAATTTTCGGGCAATTTTCAGGCGAGTTATCTGGTTACCATCACGGGCGAAAAAGAGGACATAGATTACAGCAAAGCCACCGATATGCGCCTCACATGGAGCCATTCGCAAGACCCCAAAGCCAATCCGTTTGGGACATTTTCTGCCAGCGTCAACATCTCCACGAGTTCATTCAACCGCAACAACCTCACAGGCTTGTCTAACGGCGATTACACGCAAAACACCAAGTCGTCGACCGTCAATTACACTTACCGCCCGCCCAACAGCCCCTTCTCGTTCAGTGTCAACGCCTCAGGCAACCAAATATCGCGCGACACCACGTTGAGCGTCACTCTCCCCAACCTCACCGTCAATATGCGCGACGTTTATCCCTTCCGGCGCAAAGAGCAGATTGGCGAGGCGCGCTGGTATGAAAACATCCGTATGAGTTACAGTGGGACGCTTACCAACGGCATCAGCAACGTGAAGGAGCGGGAATTTTTTGATAAAAGCCTGATAAAAGACTGGAAAAACGGTGCGCGCCACAGCATTCCCGTCAGCGCGTCGTTCAACCTTTTGAAGGCAATCACGCTCACGCCATCCATCAACTACAACGAGCGGTGGACTTTCAACAAAGTGGAGCAGGGATATAATCCTGATTTGCAGCGAGTTGTGCCGACAGACACGACCTACGGCTTTTACCGGATTTATGATTACAGCGTGAGTGTGAGTGCCAACACCAAACTCTACGGGATGTATAAATTTTGGAACGGTTTTGGCAAATGGGCAGAACGGACGCAAATCAGGCACGTTTTCACGCCATCGGTGAGTTTCAGCGGTGCGCCCGACTTCTCGAAAGACAAATACGGCTACTACAAGGAGGTGGCGTATCAAAACGCACAGGGCAACACGCAAACGACGCGCTATTCGCCCTACGCGCAGAGCCAGTATGGAGTGCCCGGAAGCGGCAGTTCGGGGAGCATGAGTTTCACGGTCGATAACAATTTGGAAATGAAAATGCCTATCGCCGACACCGATTCGCTGCGAAAAATAACCCTGATAGACAATTTTAATTTCGGTCTAAGTTACAATTTCTTAGCCGATTCGCTCAACTGGTCGGATTTGCGCGCCTCCCTCCGCCTGAAGGTATTTGGACAGACCTTTACCCTGCAAGGCACGTTCGATATGTATGAATATGGTGCTACCGGACAAAAAATCAATCAGTTGCGCATGGCAAACGGGAAATTACCCCGCTTCCAAGGCACCAGCGCCGGTCATTCCGTCACCCTCAACAATGCCACATTCACTAAATTGTCTGAATGGCTGCGAAGCAAGAGCAGCAAATCCTCTAAAAAGAATGACGACGATGGCGGCGCAGACGGCACAGACTCGTCGGGCAGCGAAAGGCAGTCGGAAACGCCACCGCCGGCATCAAGTTCATCGGCATCAAGTTCATCGCGCGGCGGCAGTGGCAGTGCCGGCGAGGGATTGGATGCCGCCGGCTACTATCAGAATAGCGTCCCCTGGAGCCTGAGCTTCAACTATTCGCTCAATATGAGCCAAGACCGCACCTTCGCCAGCTTTAATCAGGACACGCGCGAATATCCGTATAAGTTCACCCACTCGCTGGGCGTTTCGGGCAACATCACCCCAACAAAGAACTGGTCAGTGAATATGTCGACGAGTTACGACTTTGACGCCAAAAAATTTGCCACACTGAACTGCAACATCACCCGCAAAATGCACTGCTGGAATATGACAGCAAGTTTCATCCCAATCGGTCCATACCAATATTACAGTTTCACAATAGCCATCACATCCGCCATCCTAAAAGACATCAAATACTCCCAAAGCAGCAACTACCGCGACGCAGGGGTTTGGGGCAGTGCTGCGGAGAAATAAAAATCTGCCTCATTTTCATAATTCATAACTTTTTCGTACCTTTGCACCGATTTATTTAGTCAAAGCGATTAAATAAGCTGAAACATTTAATTATATTTTTTTTGGTATAGGCGCTTAGGTCGCCCTTGTTAATGCATTATATTTCAATCTTATAGGCTCATGAAAGACCATTCTTTTAATGGTCAAATCAAAGATTGACCCCATAAAAGCCCTTCTATTGTACCGAT
>BNTT01000091.1 GCA_025996815.1 Bacteroidia bacterium | reverse complement strand
CAAACACTGCACCTCTTAAACATCCTACACCCATGTTTGTACTCTGATTTTTCATATTTTAAAAATTTATTTTTTATTTACAAACGTTATTATACCATTTAATGAAATTCTCTTTTTGAGTAGCAATCCAATGATTGCATAAAAAATATTCTTTTCCATCAATCAAATAGGGAGTTGCGTAATATCTTGCACGTCCTTTGTCATCAAATCGCTTATCTTCGTCATCAATAAGGACAGGGTAAGGTGAATTGAATTTGTCCTTTGAGTATTCGGTCTGCTGTAAGTTGTTTACTATTTCTTTGCTCAAAAGGTCATTTTTTGCAAGGCAATCAAAACCATCTCTCACTATTGTGCCTATTTTTCGCTCTTCTAAATAGTGATTTGAAGCCGTTGAGTCGCCTTCGGATTTAATAATGATGCCCGGCTCTTTATTGCTTTCAGATTCCATTAATTTTACCAATGTTAAACTGCGGGCAAACAATTCTGACGTATCCGTTCCAACTTTTGATGCCGCCAAACGTTCTATGGGGCTAAAAATTGAGCTGTAAAAATCCTCATTGGAGTAAAAATGGAATGAAAAATTAAAACCATTTTCATCAAAAAAAATTTTCACGGAATCTTTCGCCTCTGCGTATGTTTTTCTATATTTTTCTCTTGTGTTAGGTGTAACAAAGTAGATGTCAGCTTCCTTTACGCCAAAATATTTGTACATGCTCAAAGCCGTTCGGACATATTTTTTGATGATACGGGCTTTTGTTTCCTCCTCGTTTCCATAATTTAATCCGGCTTCGTGAAAAGCAACATCAACAGCATGTATGTTTTTTATTTTCCCGGGAATTTCGATGTCCAATTCTATCCCGATAGTATCAACTTCGCCTTGCTTGATAAGTTGGTCGGAATTTTTGACATTTTTTGATACAAAATAAAAATCTTCCTCCTGTTTAAAATACTTTTTAGCCGCCTGATAAATCTTGTCCAAGTTTTTATCAGCGTCAAACGTATCCCACTCTTGCGATGCCTTCCAGTTCATTTGAACCACCTGACAATGCTTTTCATGCTTCAACCATGAAAACACTAACGATTCTCCCATTTCTAATTTCATATATTCACAAATTTAAATGTTCCCTTACATCTATCAAAAAAAATGGCTTTTTTTCAACAAAATGGGAAAATATTTTTTTTATTTCAAAAAGTATGCGTACCTTTGCAGCCGTATGCTATGAATGTGCCGTTGTAGGGTACTTTGCCGATATACACCTATAAAGTGAGGATGCCGAAAATCCTGTAAAGAGTAAGCGAACCCTTAGTTTTTTCATTTCCCTGTTTTTTAGCCTCGCAGAGGCGATATGTGCATAACCGTGGGTGGAGCGAAGCACAACCTACGGAGAGGTGCACCCTCCCTATCCTCAGCCCTGCAAGGGCGAGATTATGATAATGCCACCTTGCAGGGCTAAGAGCGGTGTGATGATGCTTGTACCGTAGGTTGCGCTTCGCTTCACCTACGGTTATGCACATATAGCCTCTGCGAGGCTAAAAAAAATAGCACCCCCAAAAAAAGAATTAACCCCTCAAAAAAGAATTAACTTTTTATCGTGATTTTTTGTACCTTTGCCCTCAAAATCATTTCGAATGAAACGTTGTTTTGCACTTATTATTTGTTTGTTTGCGGGCTTGAGCGGGGCGGCGCAGGTGAAGCGTAGTGCCGACTATGAGGCTTATATCAGGCAATATAGCCCTTTGGCGGTGGCTCACATGCAGAAATATAAGATTCCGGCGAGCATCACTTTGGCGCAGGGGTTGCTGGAGTCGGGCGCGGGGCGCGGGCGATTGGCACGCGAGGGCAACAACCATTTTGGCATCAAATGCCACGAATGGGAGGGCAAGAAGATGTATCAGAAAGACGACGGACCCAACGACTGTTTTCGCGTTTACCGCAAAGCCGATGATTCGTTTGAAGACCACGCCCTGTTTTTGTCCGAAAGGTCGCGCTATGCGGTGCTTTTTACGCTCAACCCGCGCGACTATCAGGCGTGGGCACGAGGGTTGAAGAAATGCGGCTATGCCACCGACCCCAATTATCCCACCAAGTTGATTAAACTCATCGAGGATTACGAATTGTATCGTTTCGACACGAAACAGTCGCCGCGCAAGGCAAAGCCAACGGTTGTGGTCACGGTCAATCAAAAAAAACAGTTTGGGCAGTATCTCCACCAGCCGTATAAAGACCATGGCTTGGTCTATGTGATTGCCTTGGAGGACGACAGTTACGAAAAAATCGCGCGCGATTTGGGCTTCAGAATACGCGATTTGGTCAAATGGAACGAGGTGCCGCACGCCGATTTCCCGCTTTTCAAGGGCGATATTGTGTGGCTGCAAAAGAAAAACAAGAAAGCCGAACTGCCCTTTTCGGAACATCGCGTGCGCGAAGGCGAATCGATGCACAAGATTTCGCAGTGGTATGGCATTCATGTGAAGCAACTCTACAAACTGAACCACAAAACCGGCGATTATGTGCCGCAGGTGGGCGATGTGCTACAACTGCGTTAGGAACTGAGCGACCTGCTCAACGGGGGCATCTTTGAGAATAACAGTTTTCTGTTTGTCGAGCAGATAGATGGTCGGGATGGCTTTCAGGTCGTAGAGCCGCGCGGTTTCGACGACGAGGTTTTTGTCGTATCCGTTGAGCCACGTTGAGGGTATCTCAGGCATCTTTTTCGTCCACAGAGCCAATTTATTGTCGGGATAAAACGCCAGCACTTTCAGTCGCCCGCTGCGTTGCAGGCTGCCCAGAATGTCCAAGTCTTTGAGCGCGGATATGATGGTGGTGCAGGTGTGGCATTCGGGGTTGTAGAATAGCACAAGGGTGTATTCGCTCTTTATGGTGTGCAGCGTTCCCCGCGTGCCGGGCGGCTGCGTGTGGTAGGTGAAATCGGCGGCTTGCGTGCCCACACGGTTTTTCTGCATCATCGTCAGGCGGTATTTCGCAGGCTCCTTTTCGGCAATGGTCAGCAGCGGGCTGGTGCTCTCGACGAGGTATTGCGCCACCGGAATATACATATTTTCATTGCGCATCGGCGAATTGGGGTCGTAGAGATATTTCGAGGCGAGTTCCAGAAAATAGCGCAGCATCGCACCTGTCGGCTCCACCTCCGCCTCTGTGAGCAGATTTTGGATGCTCGTGGCGGCAACAGACGGCTCCGCGTGGGGCAACACATCAATGTAATCGACAAACGCCTGCTCGGTGATTTCCGGCAGGTGGACGGAGGTGGTGTCGCCGAAATCAAAATTGTCCCAATAGTGCTCAACCAAATAGTTGGCGCGGTCGCCCACTTCGGTCAGAACATCCGGAATCGTTGGCAGGGTAAACGCCTGCGGTGCCCCCCCTACCCCACCCTGCGTGGTGCCCTTGCCGGCGCATCCCATCAGCAGGATGAGGCAAAGCAGCTCGATGCGGTTTTTGAACAGTGTTTTCATATTTTCAATTATTAAATGATTGTGTCCATTGCAATTTTTCGTAGGCAGCGTTCAATTGCGGAAAATTCGGCTGCACAATATACGTCGTCAATCCCGAATGTGCGTTTATCTTAAAGCCGCCGTCGCTGCCTTGGAGGAACCACGGCGTGGAAGCCTTCCACGGCACCACTTCGCCCATCAGGCGGGCAAATTCCGGTTGCCGTCCGGCTTCCGTCAATCGGCTGTAATAGTCGCCGAAGTCGAAAAACAGGTGGTAACTTTTTCGTGTGAAATCTTGGAGGGCATCGCTGTCAATCGGCTTTGAAAAGTCGGCATTTGCCGCCACAAAACTTTTCAATTCGCCCAGCGCGGCGGTGTGGATGATGGAAAAAGTCGCCGACTGCTCCCAGCCAGACTGCCGGCTGAAATAGTCGAAGGCATCTTGGGCGAAGGATTGCAGCCCCGCATAGCCGCCCAACAGTTTGTTGACGGATGCCGGATAGATGGGTGTAAAACCCGGACTCACTATCTCGGCGGCGGCAGCCAATATGTATTTTGCCTTGTTTCTGAACTCATAAACCACCTCAATGTTCGCCATGAGGCACGCCTCAAACACGATGTGGTCGAACAGACCATCGGGGATGGCGGCTGCCATGTCGATGATGTCCATCTCCGCTCCGCCGTCCACAACGATGGAGCGGGTGGCAGCGGCTCTGGGATTCGCATACATCCCTGTGGGGGGCAACCAGCCCGTGCCGTGTGAAAACACCAATAATCCATAAGACGTGGCGGCTTCATATCGGTTTTTTACGGTTTGAATCACGCGCCCGAAAACTTCTGCCGAAGCCGAATTTTCCTCTTCGTAAGAGGCGACGACTTCCGCAACATTTTCCCCCTTTTTGCGCACAAGTTCTTGCAGCGAGGGCGTGGCATTCGCAGGGTCGTGATAAATCAGTATTTTCGTATCCTGCGCGCCGTTCCAGCCTTGGCGAATGGCATCAAGTTTGCCGTAGGATTCCCACGAAAGGTTACTGTTGCCCCCCAGATACACCAGCAACACCTGCCGGACGGCAACCGGCTCGCTGTGGTCGCCCTCGCAGGAGGCAAGCAACGCAAGCGCACCGAGAATGAGGCAGATTTTTTTCATCTATCGAAACTAATGACCGAGTTCTCCACCGTTGAGCGGCGATTGCTTATCAGAAACACCGCCGCTTCCTTGATGTCGCCGCCCAAAGGCGGATTTTGCTTGGCAACGCGCACTTCCGTCCGCGCTATGTTTTTGAAATTGATGTGCACTTCGTGCAAAATACGTGCCGCCACGTGCTCAATCAGATTGGAGGGAGTCGCCATCACCTGCTCCACAAGGGCATAGACCGCGGCATAATTGACGGTGTCGTTCAAATCGTCGGATTGTGTGGCACGCGCAAAATTAAAGAAAATTTTCAAATCCACGATATAGGTGTTGCCCACCGTCCGTTCCTGCTCCGTCACGCCGTGGCAGGCAAAGAATTTCATCTCTTTTAACTCCAAATAACTCATATTTATACTATTTTTTTCTGCAAAAGTACGATTTTTTTTTGATATTACAAAAAAATATTCTACCTTTGCATTTTAATTATATATTCAAATGGGTTTTATGAGTAAAAGCACTAATTCTTCTTCGGGCATTGCACACAACGCATTGACCGTTGGCACGTTGGTTAAAGGCAGCATTCAGGCGGAAGAAGACATCCGCATTGATGGCAGAGTGGAAGGTTTGATTGAGTGTTCGGGAAGGGTCGTCGTGGGTCCGCAGGCGGAAATTGTCGGCGACATATTCTGCATCAACGCCGATATTGTCGGTACCGTCAAAGGCAATTTGACGATTCAGGAAACGCTCACGCTGAAAGCGACAGCCGTTTTCACGGGCGATGTTACTACCGGACAACTCGAAATTGAGCCGGGTGCCATCTTCAATGGCACGTGCAAGATGCAGTAATGAGGGCTTAGAGCCTGTCCGCGTCTTTCCACATCGGGAATTTTTCGCGAAAGCCGAGCAGCAGTTTTTTGCTGAGGGTGGTCGTGAGAATTGCCTCCTGATTTTCGGCGTGAGCGCGGGCTTTTCCCCAGAAGTCAAACAGGACGGAATTGCCCCCGTGGGCTGTTCCGTTGCCGTCTTCGCCGATGCGATTGACGCCGCACACGTAGCACCAGTTTTCGATGGCGCGGGCTTGCAGCAAGGTCGTCCAGATATAATCGCGCGTGTGAGGCCAGTTGGCGGGGCAAATCAGCAAATCGTATTGCAGGGGCGAATCGGCGTGTGCGTTGCTTGCCTCTTCGTCCGCTACTTTGTTTCGCATCCAAACCGGAAAACGCAGGTCGTAGCACACAATCAGGCGGATATTCCAGCCCTTGTAGGAAATAATCGGGCGCGTGTTGCCCGCCGTCAGCAATTTATTTTCGCCGCCGAGGCGAAAAAGATGGCGCTTGTCCACAAAAACGGGTGTCGCGTGGGGTGCCACAAAAAAGCCTCGATTGAACACTTGCCCCGTTGCGTTTTTAGCCAAAAAACTGCCGGCGATTGCCAAATCTAATTCATCAGCCCACGCTTGAAGGGTCTGAACGGTCGTTTCTTCGTTTGTTTCCGCCAATTCGAGAGCCGCCACGGAAAACCCCGTCGTGAATGTTTCCGGCAAAACGGCGATGTCGGATTGTCCTTTCAACGGCGCGATGAGCGCGTGAAAATGCCGCAAATTTTCCTCCTTATTTTCCCACGCAATGGCAGATTGCACGATGCTGACACGAAGTTCATCCATAAATTGATTGTTGAAATGCGTTATTGTTGAAATGCGTTATTATATAGCGAATTGTTCGGGATGCCTGCCCTGAATGCCTTTGTAGAGGCTTTTGATATAGAGCAAGTCTTTCTCTTTATTGCCCGTGGGCGTGAAATTTTCCAAAATGCCGATTGTTTTTTCTTTATAGTCAAGATAAGCGACCGATATAGGCACGTTCACAGCCATTGCGATGTGATAAAATCCTGTTTTCCATTTGGGATTGCGCTTGCGCGTGCCCTCCGGCGTGATTGCCAGATGACAACTCGACTTTTTGTCGAAATAGCGAATCAAACGCTTGGTCGTCATCATTTTATTGTGTTGGTCAACCGGAACGCAGCCGAGTGTCCTCAAAAACAGTCCGAAAGGGAAAAAAAACCAGCCTTTTTTCATCAGAACGCGCGCTTTTCCGCCCATCGACCGAATGAAAATCGAGCCAAGCACAAAATCCCAATTGCTCGTATGAGGAGCCACGCAAAACACACATTTCGGAAGAATTGGCGCATCCAAACGCCCTTTCCATCCTATCGTTTTCAGCAAAAAGGCATAAAATCTCTGCATAAGAAGATTAAAAAAGGAGTGGTACCACGTGGATTCGAACCACGGACACACGGATTTTCAGTCCGATGCTCTACCAACTGAGCTATGGTACCCCGTTGCAATTTGCGACTGCAAAGGTAAGCATTATTTTTGAATATACAAACATTTTCGCATTTTTTTTTTGAAAAACTGAAATTTGTTGAATATTTCACACAAAATACAATAAAATTCATCGTAATTCGTTTTAATTATCGAGGGAAAAAGTCCCTCTTGACTATTATAATAAATTGCTTATGATTCAAACAATTACATCTTTTCAAATCATTGAGTTCCCATCGGCGAGCGGCAAGGCAACCGTTTCTGCAACAGTTTCTGCCTCCGCCGGCTGCCCCAAAGAAAGTACATTAACCTTTCTTCGGCAGTTTGCACGTGCCTGCAATGGATAATATGGCTGCTATTATTGCCCCCTCGCTGCTGTCGGCTGACTTTTTGCACCTGCAACGCGACATTGATATGCTCAACGGGAGCCTTGCCGATTGGATTCATCTCGACGTGATGGACGGCGTGTTTGTGCCCAATATCTCGATGGGATTTCCGGTGATGGAACAGCTTGCACGACAGACAGTTAAGCCGTTGGATACCCACCTGATGATTGTGGAGCCGCACAAGTTCATTACCCGCTTTCGCGACATTGGCGTGCAACTGCTGACCGTGCATTATGAGGCGTGCACAGACTTGACGGGCACGATTGCACAGATTCGAGAGGCGGGGATGAAAGTCGGCGTTTCCATCAAACCGGATACGCCGGTGGAAGTGCTGACGGACGTTTTGCCCGCAGTAGACCTCGTATTGGTGATGTCGGTCAATCCCGGATTTGGCGGGCAAAAATTTATGCCGGAAGCCGTCGAGCGTGTGCGCCGGTTGCGCCAAATGATTGACAGTCAGGGACTAAACATACTGATTGAAGTGGATGGCGGCATCAACCTCAAAAATGCGCCGGATATGCTACGAGCGGGCGTCAACGTCCTCGTGGCAGGCGACACCATTTTCAAAGCCGACAATCCGGCGGAAAAAATCAAGGAGTTTAAAACATTGTAGCCACTTTTCGGATGCCCGCCGCGAGGCTGTCTATCTCCTCTTCGGTGTTGTAGAACGCCAACGAGGCGCGGACGGTGCCCTCAATGCCGAGCGCGTCCATCAGTGGCTGTGCGCAGTGGTGTCCGGTGCGGACGGCGATGCCCAACCGGTCGAGCAGCATCCCCATATCGTAGGGGTGAATCGCGCCCACGAGGAACGAGAGCACCGCACTTTTGTTTGGCGACGTGCCCACGAAGCGCATCCCTTCGATTTCGCTCAGCCTGTCGGTCGCGTAGCGCAAGAGATGGTTTTCGCGCTCGCGGATGGTGCAAATTCCCAACGTGTTGATGTAGCGAATTGCCTCCGCCAGAGCCGCTATGCCCACATAATCGGGCGTTCCGGCTTCAAATTTGTAGGGCAATTCGTTGTAGGTGGTGTGCTCAAACGTCACGTGCGCAATCATCTCTCCCCCACCCTGACAGGGCGGCATTTGGTGGAGCCATTTTTCCTTGCCGTAGAGCACGCCCACGCCCGTTGGTCCATACATTTTGTGCGCCGAAAATGCCAGAAAATCGCAGTCAAGAGCCTGCACGTCAATCGGAATGTGCGGCATTGATTGAGCGGCATCCACCAGCACCGGAATATTATAGCCGTGCGCCATCGTGATAATCTTTTCGATGGGGTTGATTGTCCCCAGCACGTTGGAAACGTGCGTCAGGGCAATCAGTTTCGTCTTGGACGAAATCAATTCTTCGAGGTCTTCCAAGCGAATTTCGCCCGTTTCAGTAACCGGCACGACCTTGATTTCGATGCCCAAAATGTCGCGCTGCATCTGCCACGGCACGATATTGGAATGGTGCTCCATCGCCGTGAGGATAATCTCGTCGCCCGCGCGGCATTGCGAACGGCAAAAACTGCTCGCCAGCAGGTTGATGGAGGCTGTGGTGCCTCCGGTGAAAATGACTTCTTTGGGATGGGGCGCGTGGATGAAATTTTGCACCGTTCGGCGCGCTTCCTCCAACTCCTCCGTCATCAGTTGGCTGAGGTGGTGGATGCCGCGATGCACATTGGCGTTGATGGTGGTGTAAATTTCGTCGATTCGCCGGATGACTTGGCGTGGCTTCTGCGTCGTTGCCGCATTGTCTAAATACACCAAAGGCTTGTCATACACTGTTTGTGAAAGGATTGGAAAATCCTTCCGTATCTCTGCGATTTGTAAATGGTCGTCTGTGTCCATATAAGGTGTTTAAATTCAACGCGACAAAGGTAGTAAAAAAAACGATGTAAATTGATGTTTTTGCCAAGCGGGTCAAATTAAATCGTCGTCTTGCCCGCCACGATAGCCTCGTAGTCCGCCAAATTTTCTTTCAAAAGCGTTGGCGTGTCGATGCCGTAGGGGCATTTTGTGCGACAAGTGCCGCACTCGGTGCAGTTTTCGATGTTGCGCATCGCGCTTTGCATCTCCGACGTGAGCCATTGTGCCGATGGGCTGCGGCGGATGAGTTGAATCATCCGTGCGCAATTGTTGATTTGGATTTCTGCCGGGCAGGTGGGCATACAATAGCCGCATCCACGGCAAAAATTTCCCGCGAGTTCAGCCCTGTCGCGTGCAATCACTTTTTGCAAATCTGCCGTCAATGCCGGCGGGTTGTGCCTGTAAGCGATAAATTCGTCGAGTTCGCTTTCGTGCTGAATGCCCCAGATGGGCACAACGGTGTCAAAATCGGGTTGATTGAGGTAGGCATAAGCCGCGGCGGCGTTGGTGATTAGCCCGCCACAGAGGGCTTTCATCGCGATAAATCCGACGTTGTGCGCCTTGCACAGTTGGACGAGCGCGGTTTCTCTCTCGGTCGATAGATAGGATAGCGGGAATTGCAATGTGTCGTAAAGCCCGCTCTGCACCGCCTCTTCCGCCACAAAAATGCTGTGGTTGGTGATGCCGATGAAGCGAATTTTGCCCTCACGCTTCGCCTCAAGCAGGGCATCGTACAATCCCGATTCATCGCCCGGCTTCGGGCAAAAGGGCGGATTGTGCAACTGATAAACGTCGATGCAGTCGGTCTTGAGCATCGTCAAACTCGTGTGCAGGTCGCGCCAAAAACCGTCCGCACCGTGTGCCATCGTTTTTGTGGTGAGCGTAATGTTTTTGCGCACGCCGGAGAGGTGCACCCCGATTTTTTTTTCGCTGTCGGAATACATCCGCGCGGTGTCGAACAGCGTGATGCCACTGTCATAAGCCTTCGTCAAAAGCACCCCCGCCTGCGCTTCCGAAACGCGCTGCATGGGCAACGCCCCGAAGCCGTTTTTGTCGGAAACAATCCCCGTTTTCCCTAAAATTATTTTGTCCATGATTGTCTGCTTTTTTGCAGTTGCAAAGGTACGATTTTTTTTTTTGAATGCCTCAATCGTGCATTACGTCCATTCGGAAATCTCCTTTTTAGAAATACCCCATTCCATACTTTCCTGGTTTTCAATATTGCAATATCTGCAAAAAGGCATCGGTTTATACAAAAAATCAAATATCTCCTGTTGATTTTTGATTTTGTAAATGTCAAGATAATCTTGCTCCGTGGTTTCAAGATTTTGCTCAAAGTATTTATTGAAAAAACTTATGTATGCCACTGTAGGACACACATATATCTTTCCGTCACGTAAGTTGGTACAATTATTAGCTTGAGCGCAATTATCAAAACTTTTTTGACAATCACATTGACCGTGTATATCCAGCAAAAACAATTTCCCCCACGCTATTTTTTTACTATTATCTGCCAAAACAATACCAAATGTTTGCGCTTTTCGGGTTATGGTTTCTCTGTCTATTTTAATAGGATAGTTACTAATGTGCACTTCTATCCTATTTTTTTTGCAACTCTGCCAAAATGTATCGGGTTGCTTTGGCAATAGTATTCCATTGCTAACTACCGCTATTCTTTTGTGCGGAAAATACTTTCTGGCAATATCAAAAAAAACAGTCACTTGCGGGTGCAGCAATGGTTCACCACCCATCAGCCTAAAGATTCCAATGTTGCCATCAGTTAGTTCGGCAAGCCTTATACAATCGCGCCTAAAACTTTCAACATCAAGAAATTTTTCGTCAGCAAGAGGACAAAAATGTGCACACGCCTTACAATTCAAATTACAATGGTCGGTAAGGTGTACCTCGATGTACCGCAAATACATTTGTTTGTGTTTGCCGGCTGCACTTATTTTTTGCCGTAACAAAGACCAAGACTTTTGGATAAAATTACTTTTCCGAATGCCATAAGGCACAATTTTTTTGATAAAAAGGAAAAAACGCATCATAAAACCAGACATATTCGCATTCATATTTTTATTGTTTATTGTTTCTAATTTCATCATACACACAGCAAAAGCCGCCTTTTTTGAAAGCAGCCTCCGCTTGTTTTTGTAAATAAAAATGATTATTTTTTACGCCTGCGCGTAATGTGTGTTTAACAAAATAACCCACACCACCAAACATTTGGCAGTTAAACTTTGTTAAATTTTCACTATTTTTTGTGCACACATTCATATATATTTTTCTTTTCGGCGACAAAGGTACGAATTATTTTTTTATTGTGCAAATTATTTTTGTTCGCGGCAGGGCGGGTGGATTCAACTTCTAAGTGCGACAAAAAGTTCTACAAAGATAGATAAAAAACTTCAGTTGGAGACTTAAAGCCGAGTTTTTCTCTTGGACGGCTATTTATCTTCTTCTGTATCAGTTTAATATAA
>BNTT01000090.1 GCA_025996815.1 Bacteroidia bacterium | reverse complement strand
AGCGGAAAGTGGAAGAAAAATTGTTTGAACAGTTTAGAAATCATCTGAAAAATCTCGGACTTTTTGTCAATGAAGGCAAAATTATAGACGCGAGTTTTGTAGAAGTTCCGCGCCAGCGCAACACGAAAGAAGAAAACGCCCAAATCAAGGAAGGCAAAGGTGCTGAATTGTGGAACGACACCCCTCACAAAAAGCGTCAGAAGGATATTGATGCCCGCTGGACAGAAAAAGGCGGTGCAAAATTTTACGGCTACAAAGACCACGTCAAAATCAGCAATGGCTACAAACTGATTGATACATACGAAGTTACGAGTGCCGCGGTACACGACAGTCAGCCGACCGAAAAATTATTGCGCGAGGAGGATGCCGGGCAGAAACTTTTTGCCGACAGTGCCTACATAGGCAAACTGATAGATAAAATACTGAAAGATAGAAACATAACACCTCAAATCATTGTAAAATCGAAGACTCGCAGCCGTGTGGAACACGTTTTTGGTTTTGTAACGCAAAATATGCACGACTTTTCCTGTCGTAACATTGGATTTAGTCGCATAAAAGGGGTTATTGGGCTGCTCAATCTGGTTTACAATATGTTTCGTTACGAGCAGATAGTCCGCCTGCAACTGCAACCTGTAAGAGCAACATAAAAAATAATTTACAATTATAATATACTGATAGATAGATAGAAAAAAAAGATAGAAAAAATTTGGATTTTTAGAACAGATTTCAAAAAAATAGTGTAACTTTGCGCTGATTTTAGACAAAGTTTTTAACGGACTTCGGCTTTGTTGAAAAATCAATTTGAAAAAAGTAGTTTTTAGAAGTCCCCTTAAATTTATGAAATACAATTTTGCAATAATTTCTCCATTGGCTAATGAGGCAGACACGTTTGATGTGTTTGTGCAAAAATTAGGCACGTCTTTAGACCAAATTGAGGGGACGGCTAACGTCTTTTTTGTTGTGGATAATGCTTCCAAAGACAATACGCTGGAATTGTGTCGCGCGTTGTCGAAAAAAGACAGCCGCTTTGTAACCGTTTGGGCACCCGAAAACAGGAATGTGGTGGATGCCTATCTTCGGGGGTATAGAGAGGCTCTGAAAGGCGATTTTGACTATATCTTGGAGATGGATGCGGGCTTGTCGCACGACCCGAATGCCATCCCGATGTTTCTGCGGGTGTTGTCCGAAGGGCACAGTTGCGCTTTTGGCAGCCGCTTCATCAATGGCGGCTCCATCTACAACTCCAATTGGAAGCGGGCGTTTTTGTCCTGTTGGGGCACGATATTGGCAAATGTGCTGCTGGGCACCAAGATGAGAGATATGACTTCCGGCTATATGGGCTTTCACAGCGGTGTGGCGGCGAAATTTGTAGAATATGGACTGCTATCGAAGGCGCATTTCTATCAAACGGAGGTGAGGTATCTGTTGCGGCAGTCCCGATACATTGAAGTCCCCATTCATTACATCGCACCGTCGCCTCGCGTGTCCCGAAAAGCGATATACAACTCTTTTGCAGTCCTGTTTCACTACTTCTTTTTGAGGCTGAAAGGGCGGGCTGCCCTATTGTCGGAATAAAATTTTGAATATGAACAATACATTTTTGGTTATCACGTCCATTGCGGGTCAGGAGCATCCCATCGTCAAAAAAATAGCGGCAGACGCTACCGAGCAGGGTATTCCGTTTATCATGGTGGGCGACACAAAATCGCCGGAGGCGTTTGCCCTGCGGGGTTGCGACTTCTATTCCATTGAGCGGCAGGAGGCTTTGCCTTTTGCGCTGGCAAAGATGCTTCCGACCCGGCATTATGCACGAAAAAATTTGGGCTATCTCGCTGCGATGGCACAGGGCGCGGAAACAATTATTGAAACGGATGACGATAACATCCCTCTGCCGGCTTTTTGGCAGCAGCGGACGCGGGAGGCGAAGGCGCGGACGGTTTCACATCAGGGCTGGGTCAATATCTACAGATATTTCACCGACGCACCTGTCTGGCCCCGCGGATTTGCGTTGGAGCATATTCAGGATGCGGTGAGCGGCTCCACCGTGCCGGCAACTGTTTCCACACCTGTTCAGCAAGGCTTGGCGAATGAAAATCCGGATGTGGATGCCATCTACCGCTTGACGTTGCCATTGCCTTTGGATTTTGACGTTCGGGAGAGCGTGGCATTGGGCAACGGAGCTTTTTGCCCGTTCAACAGTCAAAACACGACGTGGTTTAAGGAGGCATTTCTTTTGATGTATCTGCCCTCGTATTGCAGTTTTCGGATGACGGATATTTGGCGGTCATTTGTGGCTCAGCGCATCGCGTGGACGTGTGGCTGGTCAGTGCTGTTTCATTCCGCCACCGTGTGGCAGGAGCGCAACGACCATAATCTGATGAAAGATTTTGCCGATGAGGTCGTCGGCTATACAAACAACAATGCCATCTACGAAGCCCTGCGCGATTTGAAACTGAAGGCAGGCGTGGCAAATATCCCCGAAAATCTGCTCGCGTGCTATCAGGTATTTATTGATATGAATTTGATGGACAAAAAAGAATTGGACTTAATCCGTGCCTGGATTGCCGATGTGCTTGCTTTTGCTCAAAAAAATAAGACAAAATTGAGAGAGCAACCACCCTGTTGCTGCACATAATTATGCAATAAATTTGTTAGAGTTAGGCAGAGCAGAAGAGGCTTGTGCTATTGCGGAAACGAACATTAAAGAATATCCGGACTTAGAACAATGCGGGCGGCGAGGCGATAGCATTTGCCCTGAGCATTTGCCCTGATAATGTATGTCAATTCATAATTTTTTTGTACCTTTGCATCCGATTTTATTGGAGAACTAAGTTAATGAAAAAAATACTTATTGTTGGTAGCACCGGACAGATTGGTTCGGAATTGAGCAAAAAATTGCGGGGCATCTACGGACGCGACAATGTGGTGTGCGGATATATTGCCCCGCCTTATCCTGACGGCTTTTTTGAGGACGGTCCCACGGTGGAAATTGATGCCACCAATCGGCAGCAAATCGCCGATGCGGTCAAAAAACATAAAATTGATGCCATCTATAATATGGTGGCGATTCTTTCGGCTACGGCTGAAAAAAATCCGATGCTCGGCTGGAACGTGGGCATGGGGGCACTGCTGAACTGCTTGGAGGTGGCGCGCGAACTGGGTTGCGCCGTCTTCACCCCCAGTTCGATTGGGGCTTTCGGACCCGGCACGCCGCCCAACCCAACGCCACAGGACACGATTCAACGCCCTACCACGATGTACGGCGTGACCAAAGTGGCGGGCGAACTGCTGAGCGACTACTATTTCAGCCGCTGGGGGGTGGATACGCGGTCGGTGCGCTTCCCCGGACTGATTTCCAACCTCACGCAGCCCGGCGGCGGGACAACGGATTATGCCGTTGAGATATACTACAAAGCCGTTGCGGGCGAGAAATTCGTCTGCCCCATCAAGCAGGGGACGTATATGGATTTGATGTATATGCCCGACGCGCTCGATGCCGCCGTCCACCTGATGGAAGCCGACCCCGCGAAGTTGAAGCACCGCAACTCGTTCAATATCGCGGCGATGAGCCTCGAACCGGATATGCTCTATCAAGCCATCAAACGGCAAATACCCACGTTTGAGATGACTTACGAAGTGGAGCCAGTCAAACAAGCCATCGCCGAATCGTGGCCCGACCGCCTCGACGACACCTGCGCAAGAGACGAGTGGGGCTGGAGTCCCAAATTCGACTTGGAGGCAATGACAACAGATATGATTGAGGTATTGCGCAAAAAAAAAGGTGAAAGGTGAAAGGTAAAAGGTGAAAGGATTTAGATTTACCCTATACCCTATACCCTACACCTTATACCCTATACCCTTTTCGTAATTCGTAATTTTTAATTTTTAATTATAAATATCATGGACAAATATTTTGATTTAGTAAACAAATTCGACCTGAAAGGCACGCCTGAAGGTATTGCACCGCTGGGTGCCGGTCACATCAACGACTCGTTTCGTGTGAAAACGAAGGAAGCGGACGCTCCCGACTATCTGTTGCAACGCATCAACCACGCCATTTTCAAGGATGTGGAACTGCTGCAAAACAACATTCAACATGTGACAAACCACATTCGTAAAAAGTTGCGTGCCAAGGGCGAAACGGACATCGAGCGCAAGACGCTGACGATTATCCCGACGAAAAGCGGCAAACTGTTTCACTTCGACGGCGAAAACTATTGGCGCCTTTATCTGTTCATTTCCGGCGGCAAGGGCTACGACTCCATCTCGCCCGAATTGGCGAACGAGGCGGGCAAGGCTTTTGGCGAGTTTCAGGGCTATCTGGCGGATATTCCCGAAAAAATCGAGGAAACCATCCCCAATTTCCACAACATGGAATTTCGGTTGGAAGAGTTTCGCGAAGCGTTGAAAAACGACAAGGCGGGGCGCGTGGCTGCCAATCAGGGCATCATCAAGGAAATCGAAAGCCGCGCCGAAGAGATGTGTAAAGCCAACCGCCTCAACCGCGAGGGTAAACTGCCGAAGCGCATCAACCATTGCGACACGAAGGTGAACAACGTGCTGTTTGGCGAAGACGGCAAAATCCTCTGCGTGGTGGATTTAGACACCGTGATGCCGGGCTTCGTGCTGTCCGACTTCGGCGATTTCATCCGCACCGGTGCCAACACGGGCGACGAAGACGATGCCGATTTAAACAAAGTGGGCGTGAATTTGGCTATCTTTGAAGCCTACACACGCGGCTATCTCGAAACAGCGAAAAGTTTTCTGCTGCCTATCGAAATAGAAAATCTGCCGTTTGGTGCACGCCTGCTGACGTATATGCAGACCGTCCGCTTTTTTACCGACTACCTCAACGGCGACACCTACTATAAAATTCACTCGCCCGAACACAACCTCCAACGCACCAAGGCGCAGTTGAAACTGTTGCAAAGTTTGGAACTCAACGAGGGCAAAATGGCGGCGATAGTCAAGGAATGCACCACGGGGCGCAAATAATTGAAAATGTTTGGTGGATAAATAAAATTGTATTACTTTTGCACTGTGTTTTATATAAAAAATGAACTATGCTAAAGAAAATCTTATCCGTTTCCGGCAAGCCGGGACTATTTAGGTTGATTTCCCAAGGGAAAAATATGTTTGTGGTGGAGTCGCTGCTTGACGGGAAGCGCGAGCCTGTTTACATGCGCGACAAGGTTATTTCGCTGCACGACATCGCGATGTATACGGCTAACGAGGAGATGCCTCTGTCGCAGGTGCTGACAAAAGTGAGGGAAAAAGAGGAAGGCAAACCGATTGTTTACAAGGCAGACATCACGTCCGACGAACTGAAAGCCTATCTCGCGACGGTATTGCCCGATTTCGACCGCGACCGCGTGTATCCCACCGACATCCACAAAATGATGAAGTGGTACAATGTGCTGACTAACGCCGGTTTCACCGACTTTGCGGACATCGAGGAAGAAGATGCCGATGAAGCCGACGAGGCAACGGAAACGGCAGATGGCACGGAGAAAAAGCCAAAGCCGGCAAAATCGGCGATGCAAACGCCCACAAAAACAGCCACTCCGAAAAGTGCGCCGAAAGCAACCACCAAAAGTGCCGCCCGCCCCGCAGCCAGAGGGCTGAAAGGCGCAAGTGCTAAAAAAGGATAAATCATGGCAGCAGAATACGACGACGAGGTTGCCGTCCAATTTATCAGTAACCAACTGCCCGCCGAGGTGAAAGAGAAATTCGCCACCGACGACCTCTACTACATATTGGATGTGGTCTGCGACTTTTACGAGAAACGCGACTGGCTGAGCGACGACGATGACGAAAAAGAAGCCGCAGAATTGGTCAAATTTGTCATCAAACAAGCCGCCAAAGACGGCATCGGCACGTTCACGGAGGATGAAATCCGGCTCATATTGGCAGCAGAAGATGCCTACGCCGACACGTTGGATATTAGTTGAATGTACGAATAGCATTTTCAAAAAGGTGAACAATGTAAGAAATTTGTTTTCGGTTGGCGCAATGAGTGTCGCCCTCTTGTTGTCCGCTTGCGGAGCCGGCAACAAGGCGAAAGGTACCGTCATCGTTGCGGGAAGCGGTGCGGCTCTGGCTGGCGGTGCAGGAGCCGGCGACCTGATTGGTCGCAAAATGGACAGGCAGAGAGAGGAGTTGGCAAAAATCGAAGGCACACAAGTGGAAGCGGTGGACGCAGGACAAGCCATTAAGGTAACTTTCGAGTCAGGCTTCCTGTTCCAAACCAATTCGAGCACATTGAGTCCGGCTGCCAAGGCGGCGTTGACACAGTTTGCAGCCTCTTTGACCTACAATCCCGACACCGACGTGCAAATTATTGTCCACACCGACAACGCGGGCAAAACCGAAACAAACAACAAATTGTCCGCCGCCCGAGCCTCATCGGTGAAAGACCATCTGGCAAGTCAGGGCATCAACACCACCCGCCTGACAGCCGAAGGCGCAGGCTCGACCCAACCAATGGCAGACAACAGCACAAGAACAGGTCAAGCACAAAACCGCCGCGCGGAAGTGTATATTTCCGCCAATGAAAAGATGTATCAAGAAGCCGAAGCCGGCACGTTGAAGTGAGCATCTATGAAGTTGCTCGCGCGAGTGGTGAATGATTTTTTGCAAAAAATTTCACTTTTTGCATTGTTATTCAAAAAAAATTCTTACCTTTGCCGCCGAAAATAAAATAAAAAAATGGCAATGAAGACATAAAAAAAACAGATAATGTGCGATTGAGCACATTGTAAGACATATTGAAAAGGCGTTTGGCTATTCTTGCTCTTGAAATGTAGGAAGTTTCATAAAGAGTTAATGCAGGGACAAGTAAAAACGTTCGCAGAGATGCGAACTTACTTATTTGTTATATGGTAGTCGAAGCCTCAGAGTGGATATTTAAGTCCGCTTTTTTTTATGTGCAAAAAATTAGGGATTATTTTTAAATTTATAAAACAATAAAAAAAAAGTTATGAGAAAGAAAAAATTCTTTGGTTTTTGTGTTGCAGCGACGGTGCTGCTGGGCACGGGTGTTGCTAATGCAGAAACAGGTTCGTGGACTTCAGGGGGTACCACGGTAGTGCTAACCGATGACGGTGTTCTCTCTGTTAGCGGCACGGGGGCGATGGCGAATTATCCTAAGGATGAGGATCCGCCATGGTCTGCTTCCCGCGATGCTATTAAAACGTTGACCATCAATGAGGGCGTGACAAGCATTGGAGATGGAACTTTTATTGATTACAGCGGTCTTACCGCCGTGACAATTCCTGACGGCGTGACAAGCATTGGAGAGGCTGCTTTTTACGGTTGCAGCGGTCTTACCGCCGTGACAATTCCTAACGGCGTGACAAGCATTGGAGAGCAGGCTTTTTACAAATGCAGCGGTCTTACCTCTGTTACCATTCCTAACAGCGTTACAAGCATTGGAGAGAGGGCTTTTGCCAGTTGCAGCGGTCTTACTGCTATCAATGTAGATGCTGCCAATACACAATATAGTCAATATAGTTCGGTAGATGGTGTGCTTTACAACAGAAATCAGAACACGTTAGTGGTGTGTCCTGCGGGCAAGTCCGGTACGTTTACTATTCCTAACAGCGTGACAAGCATTGGAGAGACTGCTTTTTACGGTTGCAGCGGTCTTACCTCTGTTACCATTCCTTTCGGCGTGACAAGCATTGGAGAGCAGGCTTTTGCCAGATGCGACGGTCTGACCGGTGCGTTAACTATTCCTAACAGCGTTACAAGCATTGGAAATGCTGCTTTTGCCGATTGCGGTCTTACCTCCGTGGACATTTCTAACAGTGTGACAAGCATTGGAGAGAGGGCTTTTTCCGGATGCGACGGTCTTACCTCCGTCACCATTCCTGACGGCGTGACAAGCATTGGAGGGCAGGCTTTTTACTATTGCAGCGGTCTTACCTCCGTGACCATTCCTAACAGCGTGACAAGCATTGAATATATGGCTTTTGACGGATGCGGCGGTCTTACCTCCGTATTTTGCCATGCTACTATGCCGCCGACACTAAGCAGTGATAATTTTACCGCTGTGAGTGCCGATAGGCTGTATGTGCCTGAAAGTGCATCGGATGCCTATAACAATAGCGATTGGAAGAGTGCATTTGACATAATACTTGCCATCGAATCCGCTACGAGCGTTTCACTTGACAAAACCAGTGCCGCACTATCAGTGGGTGATACAGAGCAACTCACGGCAAGCATTTTGCCCACCGGTGCCTCCGTCACAGCCGTTACGTGGAGCAGCAGCAACACGGAAGTGGCAACAGTGAGCGCAAGCGGCGAGGTAACCGCCGTATCGGCAGGCACCGCCACCATCACCGTTACAACTGCTGACGGAGGTTTCACGGAAGATTGTATTGTGACGGTAACAGCAAGCGGCACCGCCGTAAAAACAGTTGATGGCGATAAACTGCACGTTTATCCCAATCCCACCACCGGCGTGGTGTTTGTGGACAATGCCAACGGTGCAGAGATAAAAGTGTATAATCTAAACGGCGCATTGCTGCATCGCACCCGCGAGAGCCGCGTTGATTTGTCGGGCGAGCCGAGCGGCGTTTATCTGCTGCGCGTGGGGGGTGCGACTTTGAAGGTGGTGAAGAAGTAGTCTGAACCACGATTTTAATAAGATTTTCAAGATTAACAGGATGGAGGATTGGCGGGATTTTTTTGGAATCCTGCCAATCCTTTCATCTTGTTAATCTTGAAAATCTTATCAAAATCGTGGTTCAGACAATTTTTAGTACCTTTGCAATTTCTAAAATGATTATTAAACATATCGAAAAATGAAAAACGGATTATTGAAAAGTTTTTGTTGTGCGTTCAGCGGGATAGGCATTTTGTTTGCGCGCGAGCGTAACGCACAGATACATTTGGCAATCTTCTGCGGCGTTGTTGCGGCAGGATTTTTCTTTTGCCTTACAGCACTCGAATGGATGATTATCGTTGTCGTAAGCGGGCTTGTTTTCGCGGCGGAAGCAATCAATACCTCCATCGAAATACTGGCAGATGTTGTTTCGCCGGAACGTCATCCGCAAATCAAACTTGTCAAAGATATTGCTGCCGGAGCCGTATTCCTGGTGGCTATTGCCGCCGTCATTGTCGGACTCATCGTTTTCCTTCCCAAAATCATCGCATTTTTTTCTTGATTTGTCTGTTCTTTAAATTTTCGATTCTCCACTCTCAAAGTGCTTCAACACTTTGGCATCGACGTAGAAAACAATTTCTTCCACAATATTGCTGCAATGGTCGCCAATCCGTTCGAGTTTGCGAATCAGCAGGAAAGTTTTCAATCCACAGCGAATAAAAGCCGGATTTTGCTGCATATAGTTCGTCAAAACATCCAACGAATTGTGATAGAGTGCATCAATTTCGTCGTCTTTCGACAAAATTTTCCCCGATATTTTGGTGTTTTCCGATTCGAGGGCAACAAAACTGTCGGACAGCATACCAATCAGTATGTCGAACATTTTTTCCATCTGCAAATCTTCCACCAACTGCGGGTCTAACGGACTACACTCACCGCTTATGACATGCCGGGCAATGCTTTCGGCAAAATCGCCGATGCGTTCGAGCGTGATGCTTATCTTGATTAGCGACAAAACCAACCGCAAATCAACCGCCACAGGGCTGTATAAGACGATGTAGTTTTCGCAATCGCTGTCGATTTTCAACTCAAAAGCATCGACCCGTCTTTCGCGGCTGGCAACTTCACGCGCCATTTCCACATCGCCGGTCAAAAACGACTGCTTGGCTTTTTCGAGTTGCGAAAGCACCAATTTCCACATCTGGTTCACTTCTTCTTTGAGTGCCTGTAATTCCTTTTCTGTATGTTTCATAAATTTAATATTATCCAAACCTCCCCGTTATATAATTCTGTGTCTGTTCCTTTTCCGGACTCAAAAACATTTTCTTCGTATCATTAAATTCAATCAGTTCGCCCAGCATAAAAAAACCGGTTTTGTCGCTCACGCGAGCGGCTTGCTGCATATTGTGCGTTACAATAACAATGGTGTAATCCTGTTTGAGTGAATAGATTAACTCCTCTATTTTGGATGTCGAAATCGGGTCGAGCGCCGAAGCCGGTTCGTCCATCAACAGAATGGAGGGCGAATTTGCCAATGCGCGGGCGATGCAAAGCCGTTGCTGCTGTCCGCCGGAGAGTTCAAATGCCGATTTTTTCAGTTTGTCTTTCACCTCGTCCCAGAGGGCGGCGGCTTTCAGCGATTCTTCCACCCGTTGTGTGATGAACGACTTGTTGCTGATGTCGTTCACCCGCAGTCCGTAAGCCACATTCTCAAAAATGGATTTTGGAAACGGATTGGGCTTTTGGAATACCATACCCACTTTTTTCCGCAGTTCGTCCACCTGAACGGATTTATGATATATATTTTGTCCGTCAATCAGGCATTCGCCCGTCAGGCGAGTATTGTCAATCAAATCGTTCATCCGGTTGAAAAGGCGCAGAAAAGTGGATTTCCCGCAACCGGAAGGTCCGATAAGTGCCGTAACCGTATTCGCTTGCATTTCCATACTGATATCTTTCAAAGCGTGGAAATCGCCGTAATAAAAGTCGATGTTTCGTGTTGCTATCATCATCAATTTGTTTCTGCAAAGGTCTGTGTATTATATTACGATGCGGGAACAGATTTGTTACGATATTGTTACGATTATAATCAGCCATAACTACACTTTTTTATATACTTATGGCTGATTATAGCAGGGCAAACGCATCTTAATTGGTTCTACTGGTATTTGTGAGGAAAGACGTGTTGTATGTGCCGAATTCCTTAAGCAAAACAACTATGCGCAAGCAATACGTTGTTTCCAAAAGGCAATAGAAATCAACCCGAACTACGCAGACGCATACAACAATATGGGCTATGCCTACTTCAAACAAGGCAACACCGCCAAACAAATAGAATGCTACAAAAAAGCCGCGCAATTAGGGCTTACATCCGTTCAAGAATGGCTGCGGAATAACGGTTATAATTGGTAAATTGGTATAGGCGTTTAGGTCGCCCCAATAATTTGCTACCTTTGTAGCATGGAAGAAAGGATAAAATTTAAGGGAGTGAACTCAATCAATTTTTACAGGCAGTTTCAAACAGATACAGATTGTTATCAATACTTGTCTGCCATCAAGTGGGAAGATGGCTACCAGTGCAAAAAATGTGGTAACACGACATTTTGCAGGGGCAAACGACCTTATTCTCGCCGTTGTAACAAATGTAAATACGACGAGAGTCCAACGGCAGGAACGATGTTTGACAATCTGAAATTTTCCTTGCTGCTGGCATTTCATATTGTATTTAAAATCAGCACAAAAAAGAAAGGCATGTCCTCTTTGGAACTATCACAAGAGTTTGAGTTGCGCCAAAAGACCTGCTGGGAGTTCAAGTGGAAAATACAACAAGCAATGACAAGTAGCCGACAAAGCCCATTAACAGGCGAAGTTCATGTGGATGAGTTTTTGATAGGGCAGTATGAAGAAGGAAAGCAAGGACGTAGCCGCGATAGTAACAAACGATTGGTTGTTATTGCACTTGAAATCATTGACAGAGTGAGCGTAGGAAGGGCTTATGCACAAGTAATAGACCACGCTTCAAGTG
>BNTT01000089.1 GCA_025996815.1 Bacteroidia bacterium | reverse complement strand
CTGTAATCCTTAAATACTACTTTTGCCATAATGCTTATATCTTTGATTTGCAGATGCAAAGGTACGAAAAATAGGGGAATATTAAATATATATAAAAATGAGGCTGTCCTTTTGAGACAGCCTCTTATGAAAATTTTGGCTTTCAGCCAAGTTAGGTATCATTTCCGATAATCATATTTTTTGAATAAAGATAATGATGAATTATTTTGTACATTTGTGGCAGAAATATTTTTAAAAATGCAAAAAATAGTAGAATGCGTCCCCAATTTCAGCGAGGGGCGCGATTTGGAGAAGGTGGAGCGCATTGTTGGGGCTTTTCGGGACATGGAGGGCGTGAAGTTGTTGGATTATAGCAGCGACTGCGACCATAACCGGATGGTGGTGACGGCGATTGGCGAGCCTCAAGCATTGTCTGCGGCTGTAATTGCGGCTGTTGGCATTGCTATGCACGAAATTGATTTAAGGCAGCATCATGGGGAGCATCCCCGTATAGGGGCGGCAGACGTGATTCCATTCATTCCGTTGCGCAATATGACCATGGATGAAGCCGATGAGTTGGCGAAAAAAACAGGCAAACTTATTCGCGACCTATTAGATTTGCCTGTTTATTTGTATGAACAATCTGCAACTGCCGAGCATCGCCGCAATTTGGCATCTGTTCGCGGAGGTGAATTTGAAGGATTGACTGCGAAGATGCAAATGCCCCGATGGCAACCCGATTTTTTTACTGGTCCAGTACCACGCCCTCATCAGACTGCCGGTGCGACAATAGTAGGCGCGCGTATGCCTCTTATCGCGTTTAATGTAAATCTAAATACCATTGACTTGGTTATTGCCAAAACCATTGCTAGGAAAATTCGCTCCAGTGATGGTGGTATGCCTTGTGTGAAAGCAAAAGGCTTTTTCCTCAAAGCAACCAAACAAGCGCAAGTGTCGATGAACTTAACTGACTATATGCAAACGGGTATATATCAGGTCGTAGAGGCGATTCGTAAGGAGGCTGCACTCCACGGTACAAGTATTGCCAACTGCGAATTAATCGGCTTGATACCCCGGCAAGCTGTTATCAATTTGCCCGCACATTATCTTAAATTGATGAATTTTTCGAAGCGACAAGTACTTGAAACGTACTATTAAGCCCCTTTTCCTGTGCCAATTGCACCAAAAAAGCGTGGGCGGCATCGTATTCGTTGGGGATTACGCCGTCGAGGATGGCATCTTTGATGGCGGTTTTGAGTTCGCCAACGGTGCGGTTGGGCGGCAGGTCGAACATTTCCATAATTTGCAGCCCGTCTATCGGCGGTTGAAAATTGCGCACGCGGTCTTTTTCTTCAATCTCGCGCAGTTTGCTGCGGACGACTTTAAAATTGTGCAGAAATTGGCGCACTTTGTCGGGATTTTTCGACGTGATGTCGGCTTCGCACAGCAGCATCAGGTCTTCCACCGTATCGCTCGCGTCGAAAAGCAGCCGGCGAATGGCGGAATCCGTCACCTCCTCGTCCGACAGCGCAATGGGGCGCATGTGCAGCGACACCAGCGTTTCCACATACCGCAGGCGGTCGTCCAGCGGAAATTTCATTCGCTGAAAAATGGGCTTGAGCATCTTCATCCCTTTGTATTCGTGCCCGTGAAACGTCCAGCCGAGCTTCGGGTCGAAGCGTTTGACGCGCGGCTTGCCGATGTCGTGAAACAGTGCCGACCAGCGCAGCCACAGGTCGTCGGTTGTCCGCGCCAGATTGTCCAGCACCGCCAAGGTGTGGCTGAAATTGTCTTTGTGACCGATGCCCTCCTTCGTTTCAATGCCTTTCAGAGCCGTCAGTTCGGGCAAAATAAGTTGCAGCAGCCCCGTTTGTTCCAGCAATTCAAAGCCGACAGACGGGCGAGGCGACAAAACAATTTTGTTCAACTCCTCCACAATGCGCTCCTTGCTGATGATTTCGAGGCGCGGCGCATTGCGCTCAATGGCTTCAAACGTTTCCGAAACAATGTCGAAGCCCAATTGCGAGGCAAAACGCACCGCGCGCAGCATCCGCAAAGGGTCGTCGCTAAACGTAATATCAGGGTCAAGCGGCGTTTTAAGGCGGCAATCGTTCAAATCCTGCAAACCATTAAAAGGGTCAACAAATTCGCCAAACCGATTACCATTCAAGCAGATAGCCATCGCATTAATCGTGAAATCGCGCCGATTTTGGTCTTCCTGCAAAGTGCCCGGCTCCACAACAGGATTGCGCGAATCGCGCGTATAAGACTCCCTGCGGGCACCCACAAACTCAATTTCCGTTTTCTCCTCCCGAAACTTCACCTGCGCCGTCCCATAATTCTTAAAAAACGCAAACTGCGCCTTCCTACCCAATCGCTTAGCCACCGCCTGCGCCAAAGCAATCCCATCGCCCACAGCCACCACATCAATATCCTTCGACGGACGGCGCAACAGCAAATCGCGCACAAATCCGCCGATGACATACGTCTCCAGCCCCAACGCATCGGCTGCCTCGCCAATCATTTTGAAAATTGGTGCTGTTAATTTTTCTTCTATGTATGATGGTAAAATTTCCATGTTTTATTTATTATTGTGTTGATATTGGATGCATTCCTACGGAATGCAGGGTGTGGGATGCGATTGTCGTTTCTACCGAGCGATGCATTCCTACGGAATGCAAGGTATGAGGCGCGATTGTCGTTTCTACCGAGCGAAGCATTCCTACGGAATGCAAGGTGTGGGGTGCGATTGTCGTTTCTACCGAGCGAAGCATTCCTACGGAATGCAAGGTGTGGGGTGTGATTGTCGTTTCTACCGAGCGAAGCATTCCTAACGGAATGCGGGCTGATTGCATGGGTGCTAATTTGTTTGTTGTCACGGTTTGATTGTCTATCTGCAAAACAAACATTTTCAACTGGTTTGGCATCCCGTAGGGATGCTTCGCTCGGTAGAAAAACGCATCGCCCCACCCACCCTGCATCCTGTAGGGATGCCTCGCTCGGTAGAAAAGGCAACCTCCCACCACATCTCTGCATCCCGTAGGGATGCAACCTATTCCTCAATCGGCTTGAAAACATATCGTTCATCATATTCCAACTCAAAATCATCCAAAATTTTTCTATATTCATCCAAAAATGTTTTCTTCTTATGATGTTCTTCCTGATTTTCAATATAACTTGCAACCTGCGAAATATGAGATTTGCTATATGAGAACGCACCATATCCCTCTTGCCAAGAAAATTGTCCTCGAACCAATTTTTCTTTGGTTATCCATTCCGAACTATCGCGTTTGACCTCTTGAATCAAATTTGACAACGCTTGTGTCGGGCGAAATCCAAACAAAATATGCACATGGTCAGGCATTCCTCCAATCGACAACACTTTGTGCCCATGTTTTTGCATGATAGCAATAATATATTTATACAATCGCTCTTGCCACGATTTGTTTATCAATGACCCCCGATTTTGAACCGCAAAAACGGTATGAATGTGTATTTGTGTGAATGTATTTGCCATAATTTCATTGTGTTAAAATTGGTTGCATTCCTACGGAATGCAGGATGTGGGATGCGATTACCGTTTCTACCGAGCGATGCATTCCTAACGGAATGCAGGCTGACGGCTTGATGGGTGCTGATTTGTTTGTTGTCGTTGCTTTATTATCGCTATATTCTATAAAATAAACAGTTTGCGTCTGTATCGCATCCCGTAGGGATGTATCGCTCGGTAGAAAAAGCGACCATCCTCCACACCTTGCATCCCGTAGGAATGCAACCTCTATTCTTCCAATATACGATATTTTTATTTCTGTCATTGGTTGTTAAATCGTGCAAAATAAGTATCTATCTCCGGTCGGAGTTCGATGCCTGCTTTTTCAAAACAGTCAAGCAACTCACAATAAGCACCTTCGCCTCCAAGAAAATCCCAAAATTTTTCGGCAACCATCAATTCTTTTTCCAAATCAAGCATTCCCGCTAATGTCCAAAACTGGTAGGGTTGTGGCTCATAAGGATTATATGGAATAGCAATTAAAGTGTGTACGTTTACATCTTTGTTTTTTGTGTATGTAATTCCTGCCCATTCGAGCAAGGTCTGTTTGTATTTTTGAAAATCGCCTTTGTTTGGCTTGGCTGTTTTCAAGTCAAAAAGATATTGTTCGCCTGATTGGGTTTCTACAAACAAATCCACCTTTGCGGGTTTTAGTTTATTCGTTGCTCCCGATAAAGATTTTTTCAAGAGTTCTAATTCTTTGATTTTATCAGGTTTGGGGTTGATTGTCAGCTCGTTGATTATTGCTTGTACACTTTGTTGGCAATTACCATAAATAGCATCGCCAACAACAAACTGTGTTTCAACTTTTGCAAATTTAGTTTTTGCCAAAGCAGCTGCCACCGGCTCAAAAATAGATGCCCCGAAAGTAGTCAACAATGATTGCATAAAAGAATACAATGCCAATCTGTCTTTTCCTAACAGTCTGAAATGAAAAGGCATATAATTGTTTTGAGGAATATAATTTTTGAATTTATTCCTTAAACAATTAGCAATTACTTGCTGAATTTGTGTTTTTTGTTCGTTAGTTAGTGTCATCTTGTTCTTTTTCTATGTATTTGTTCCAAATTTCTCTTAAAACATTAGGAGGATAAAATTTTCTATAATGAATCTTACCTGAATTTAATTTTGGTAGCAGTTCAGGTAATTTATCTATTGCTTTACAAGCTTTCTGTATTTTTATATCTAAGTTGAGTTCATTATTCTGAAGCTTATCAGATAAATTTTTAAAATCGATAAAATCATGGTTGTAAACATCTTTTATTTGATAAAATTCTCTCAGAATATCAAGCACAACACAGGTGAAAATTTGATAGCGACCATTAATGTAATTAAAAGGTATTAAACTCACAATATTATACCATAATATGCCACAAAATAGAGATTTCACAACAAAATCAGGCTTCTCAATATCCCTTTTATATTTATCCAAAGGTTCTTCTGCATACATTAAAGCAATATGAGGTTCTTTGTTCCAAATTGAGATATATGCTTTTGCTTGTGCTAACATATCAATGTAAGGTTCTTTCTCACTTTTAAATTGACCTTGTCTTCTTTCAAGCAAAACCTTCCTTAATTTCCCTTTTTGATATAGTTCAATGAAAAAATCCTTATATATTTTTTCTAATTCAAAAATATTTGGCTCTATAGCAAAAAGATTTTTCTTTTCTACTTTATTCTGGTTATTGGAAGAATATGTAATTTGTCCTAAAATATTTTCCTTTTTAGTTTCAATAATTCTAACGGCAACTTTTATGTTATCATAATCTTTTGTTTGTTTGCAAATGTTTAAAATAGAATGACAAGTTTGACACCCATTGACAATTCTAATATTGTCCAAAACTATTCCTTTTTCTCCTTTTTGTTCTTGTTTATCAACCACTATAGTAATTCCATTATTTAATAGCAGAAATAAGTCTCCACAACTTGACAAAGATTGCTCTATTTTCCTATTTATATTTGAATTTGGTATAGCATCTCTGACATTATAGCCATACAATTCATTTGCTTTTTTTAGGTCTGAATTATATAATATTTTCATTAGTTCTCCTATTTCAAAAACACCAAAACGGACTAATCCATAATCGCTACATTTAACAGACGCTGACATCTCAATGAATCTAACATTTTGAGTTATCGCTAAAGAATCTTCATTTTGTTTCTCATGCTCATCATAAATTTTACTATCATTATTGTATTCTATAATGTCATTGTTACTATCTCTTATCCAAAAATATTTTCTAATAGCATCTTTCAAGGCATTTTCTCTTACGATGAACGTAGGATTATTAAAAGTTGCATCGTCAATAGAATCTGAAACGTATATAATTTTTGCCTGAATATTTACATTTGGTTTATTTTCAATTAATGAGTTGCATTTTTCTCTGAAATCAACAAATTTTTTCCACTCGGACTGTTGATTAAAATTGGTTGATAAACAATTAGATAATGAGCTAATATCATCAGGGTCAAATTTACCAGATTTGGTTTGTATAAGAATAACGTTAATATCTCCTTCATTGATAATATTGAGTTTTTCAGATAGTTCTTCTATATCAAGTCCCAAATGTAGTATTGTTCGTTTGTGAATAATAATACAGCCGTCAAGTGCCATAGTACTATTTTTTCCAAAATTTATATTGGAAAGTAATTCAATATCTAAACTACTTTCAAAAGGATATTCATTGTTTATGTCATAAAAACTTTTCTTCAATAGAAGATAGTTTATGAAAAATTCATAACGTTTTGCAAAATTGGGGTCTAACCCATATTTGTCTCCAAAGATATTTACTACACCTTTTAACCGAGGGTTTTCCATAATTATTTATTTTTAAAATGAAATATCGTCTCCGAATAAGCCGTCTTATCCTTCTCAGTCCGATTCAACACCGGTCGCATGAATTGATTAACAATCTGCATCCCAGCATTTTTAGCAATAGTTGGATACATATTGTATTTGTCATTTGCCACAAGGAAAACATCGTAATCTTCTGCCAGATATTTTTTGCAATTGTTCAAAACATCAGATATTCCCTGCACGTAACTTTTTTGTGCTTCTAATTTTTGACCTTTGAAAAGTGGTCCGATTTCCAATTCGTCTTTGCGCTCAAAACCAAATAAATCGTAGGCGTAGGCGTGTTGTTCGTGGTAATCAATCAATCCCACGTAGGGCGGGGATGAAAAGATGCCTTTGATTTTTTGCGTTTCTATTAGGTTTCCAAATTCTGTGCTTCGGGCTTTTATTTGTTTGGCAATATCAATTGTTCGGCTGTCGCCCGTGAGGCAAAATTGATAGGTGTGCGTTCTTAATCGGTCGAATTGCTGCAAACGGTCGACCGTGTCCTTCGAGTATGTTTTCCACCATTTTAGGATTGAAAACAAGGGCTTGCACATTTTGCCGTGCTTGCTGCAATAGTAGGTAGTGGTGATTGGCTCTAACAGTGTGGCTAAATCGGCGTGGGTGGTGGCTCGACAACTGCGGATTGTTCGGCTCAAAATGATGCTGACTATTTGCTTGGTGTATGGATTTTTGATTTTTTTTATCTCGTCAAACACAAAATCTATTTCAGTTCTGATATGCTGTGAATACCATTTATCCAGAAAAGTGTCGTTTTTTTTCTGTCGTAATTCAATGCCGTATTCTTTCACCAAACGTTCAAAAATCGGTAAAAAAAGTTTTTCTTTTTCTGTGCCATACTCATTTTCATTGATGAGCTTATTGTGCAAACGATATTTATAATCCGGCACCGGAAAATATTGATTATTAAACACATACAATTCTTGTAAAAGTTTTTCTTCAAACTCAACGGCATTTGAATTTTTAATGAAAACGCTCAACGCATTGGTTATGCGAGTGAGTTCATTTTGCAAGTCCGCAATGTCATATTGTACCACTTTACTGTTGCCTATCAGCGCATTAAACGCCGAAATATCAATGCCAACGGCGTGCATCCCCAATTCGCAAGCCTGCACCAGCGTTGTGCCGCTACCCGAAAAAGGGTCAAGAACAATATCGCCTTTTTTGAAATACGTTTCTGTTTTGAATTTATCCGTGTGACTGTCCAAAAAATATTCCACCAACTGCGGGATGAATTTGCCTTTGTAAGGGTGCAAGCGATGCACGTGTTTGGTCGTTTCCGCTTCTTTATATTGGTCAAACGACAACGCCCAATTCAAGTCTTCGCCCAATCGCTCTTTAAAAATAACCTCGCGCGAGCCATTATAGGCTTGATAATAATTTACAAGGTCAGGCTTTGAAACCTGCGTGGAGCCATTTTCGCCAATCTTTCTAATGCGCCCATATTGAACAAGATAGGAAATGTTGGACGGGGTTACATCCTTCCCGATATAGCCTGTAGCCCACTCGCTTGCTTCTTTGATTGTCAATAGTTCACTTGTTTCTACCATTTTATATTATTTTTTATTTTTCGCCTTCTTCGCCTTCAAAGCAACCCTCCCTTTTTTGCCTTTAGCGGCATTTGATTTCCCCTTTTTCGCTTTCGCTATCTTCACTTTGGTGGCGGCTTCGTCGCGCGCGACATACGTTTTCCAGCGACCAACCACTTCTTGCACATAATTCAGGGTTTCTGCCGGGCGGAAATAGCCTTGTTTTACTACCGGGTCGTTGTAATATTCGGGGATGTTTTTCCATCGCAGTGCCTCTGCCACGTTGTTTTCCCATATTTGAGGGTCTTTGCCGTGTTTTTTTGCCAGCGCGATGGCGTCTCTGATGTGTCCGGAGCCGGCGTTGTAGGATGCCAGAATGAATTTGATGCGCTCCTCCTCGTTTTCGATAGTTGAGAAATACTTGTCGTTCAGCCGTTTGATGAAGCGGGTTGCCGCCACAATGCTTGGTTCCACTTTGCCCATTTCTTCGCGCGAAATGCCCATCGCGATGGCTGTGTTTGGCATCAATCCCATCAACCCCTTGGCACCTGCCCACGACTCGGATTTGGTGTGAAAGCGCGACTCTTGGAAGGCTATCGCCGCCAGCAGCCGCCAATCCCATTGGATGTCGCCCGCATATTTTTGAAAGGACGAATCGAACGGCGTGATTTGCCCTTTGGGGACGTTGAGTTTCTGTTCATACCCCAAGGGCGACCGCTTGCCCCACTCAAAATAACGCTTGACAATCGCCTTATACTGCGGTTTGTTTTCGTTGGCGGCAAACCAGTCGTTGAGTGCCGCTGCCAAAAGCGGCTCTGTGGGGCGTACAGCCCACGATGAGCGTTGCGAAAAACTCACATCCAACTTGATGTTGATGTTTTTGTGATACGTCCGATTGAGTTCCGCCAAAACGGCATCGCTCACGGCGTAGCGAATTTGCCCTGTGGACACCATTTCGAGCAGGTCTTCGGTCGAAAGAGAATCTTCATCAACGGGATGAATGTCGATGCCGCCCCCAAGTTCCTCGTTCAGATTGTAGAGCCGCCGTTCGTATTTGCTGTCTTTGACCACCCAAACGGTTTTGCCAATCAGTTCGGTTACGTCGCGCAGCAGGGTATCGCCCTTGTTCTCCCGTTGCACAAGCACTTGATGGTCAATCACTTCGCGACCCGCGTAGAGCAACACCTCCTTGCCCTCAATGGTTATTGGAATGTTGCAGGCAATCAAATCGCCTTCGTCGTTGAGCAGCATTTCGGTGAGTTGGCTTTCGTTGGGGGCAACCTGTATGTTCAGCGTAAGTCCCTGACTTTCAGCAAAATGGCTCAGCAGTTCGTATTCGTAGCCGCGCGGTTCGCCCCGATATATAAAATAGGACATCGACCCTGCCATCGTCAAGACATTCAGAGTGTCGCGCTGCTGAATCTGCGGCAAATCCCACAGGTCAGGCTCAGCCTCCTTTGTGCCGCAATTGGTGGTGAGCACAAGCAGCGGCAGCAGCAAAAATGGCAGTCGTTGTTTTATCATCATCCGTTTTTCAATTCGTGAAACAATTCTTTTTGCCGTGGTGTCAAATGCTGCGGAATTTGCACCCGATAGGAGATTATCAGGTCGCCGAAACGCCCCTCCCGCTTGTAAACAGGGAAACCCTTGCCTTTCAAGCGCACTTTGGAGTCGGGTTGCGTGCCCGGCTTCACGGTCATTTTGACCCGCCCGTTCAGCGTGTCCACCGCCACTTCGCCACCCAACACGGCGGTGTAGATGTCTAACGGCAGGCTGGCGTAGAGGTCGTTGCCGTCGCGCCGGAAAACGGGGTCGGGCTGCACAATAATCGTCAGAATGAGGTCGCCCGCCGGTCCGCCGTTCACCCCCGGTCCGCCTTGCCCTTTGAGTTTGATTTTTTGCTCGTTCGCCACGCCCGCCGGAATGGTGATGCGCAACGTTTTGCCATTGACATTTATCGTATAGGGCTGGGTTGTAGCCGCTTCGCGCAGGTTGATGTGCACCTCGCCGGAGTAGTCTTGACCCTGATAGCCGCCGCTCTTGCCGGCACTGCGACCGCTGCCAAACAGGTTTTCAAAAAACGAGGAATAGCCGCTGGTGTTCCCGCCAAAACCGCTGAACCCACTGAAATCGCTGCTATTGAAGCCGCCGCCGCTAAACAAATCGCTGAAATCCTGATAGGAATAGCCGCCCTGACGACCGCCGGAGTGTTGCTGCTGTCTGCCCGCCCGTCCGGTTTGCCCGTATTGTTCGGCGTGCTCGGCTTGCTTCCAATTGCTGCCGTAATCGTCGTATTTCTTGCGTTTGGCGGCATCACCGAGCACTTCATTCGCCTCGTTGATTTCCTGAAACTTCCTTTTTGCCGCGTCGTTATCCTTGTTTTTGTCGGGATGATATTCGCGCGCCAACTGGCGGTACGCCTTTTTGATTTCATCCTGCGTAGCCGTTTTGCTTACGCCTAATACCTTATAATAATCAATCATCGTCAATTAAAAATTAAAAATTACGAATTAAAAATTACGAATTACGGAATTATAGTGTTCTTGGGTCGGTGATGCGTCCTGTTACTGCTGCTGCTGCTGCCACGAGCGGGCTGGCGAGGATGGTGCGTGCGCCGGGACCTTGCCTTCCCTCGAAGTTGCGGTTGGAGGTGCTGACGGCGTATTTGCCTGCCGGCACTTTGTCTTCGTTCATCGCCAAGCACGCGGAGCAACTTGGCTGGCGGATTTCAAAGCCTGCCGCTGTCAATAGTTTGTCTAAACCCTCTTCGCGAATTTGTTTGTCCACTTTCCACGAGCCGGGCACGAGCCACACCACCACGTTGTCGGCTTTCTTTTTGCCTTTCACCAAACCGGCAAATGCGCGGAAATCTTCGATGCGTCCATTGGTGCAACTGCCCAAAAAGACGTAGTCGACGGGCTTGCCAACGATTTTTTCGCCCGCCCGAAAGCCCATATATTCCAAAGCCTTAGCATCTCCGCCAATCCCCCCTGAGGGGGTTAAGGGGCTTGGAATAGCCTCGTTGATGCCCATCCCCATACCCGGATTGGTGCCGTAGGTTATCATCGGCTCAATGGCGGCGGCATCGAAGACAATTTCTTTGTCGAATTTGGCATCGCTGTCCGTCTTGAGCGTCTTCCAAAAGGCTAATGCCTTATCCCATTCTGCGCCTTTTGGGGCATATTCCAAGTCCTTGACGTAAGCAAATGTCGTGTCGTCGGGAGCCACCATACCGCCCCGCGCGCCCATCTCAATGGAGAGGTTGCAGAGCGTGAGGCGTCCCTCCATCGACAGGTTTTCGACCGCCTCGCCGGCATATTCCACGAAATAGCCGGTGGCACCGCCGGTGGTCATCTTGGAGATGATGTAAAGGGCTAAGTCTTTGGCGGTTACGCCCGTTGTGAGTTTGTTTTTGACGGTGATGCGCATCGTTTGGGGGCGCGACTGAAACACGCACTGCGTTGCCAACACCATCTCCACCTCGCTGGTGCCGATGCCGAAAGCCACCGCGCCCATCGCACCGTGCGTGGAGGTGTGCGAATCGCCGCAAACCATCGTCATCCCCGGCAACGAAAGCCCGTTTTCGGGACCCACCACGTGGATAACCCCATTTTTCGGATGCCCAATCGGGAAATACTGCGTGCCAAATTCTTTGGCATTTTTGTCCAGCACGTCCACCTGCTTGCGCGAAACAGGGTCGGCGATTGGCTGCTCCTGAAGCAGGGTAG
>BNTT01000088.1 GCA_025996815.1 Bacteroidia bacterium | reverse complement strand
GACTGTAATCCTTAAATACTACTTTTGCCATAATGCTTATATCTTTGATTTGCAGATGCAAAGGTACGAAAAATAGGGGAATATTAAATATATATAAAAATGAGGCTGTCCTTTTGAGACAGCCTCAAGCCGTAAAAAGAGCTATATTTGCACTATGTTTGTAAAGAAAAAGAAAAATCGGTCAGGGACTACAAGTGTGGTAACCGTTTCCAAATGTAACGGTAAAAGCAATTATGTAAAAACACTCGGTAGCAGTTCAGATGCATCCGAGATAGAGAACTTGTATCAGCACGGCAAAAAATGGCTGTCGGCTTACCTTGGCGCACGGGATATGTTTGCCGAACATACGCGCGAACAGGAAGAGAAGCAAGTTACAGAGCGTTTATTGGGCAATATTGAGAACATACTGCTCAATGGAACTCAACTAACCTGAAACCGTGTGTTTCAATTGGTTGGTTTTGACAAAATTGACGATGAGATATTGAAACATTTGGTTGTATCGCGTATTTGTCAGCCACGCAGCAAGGTGGCGACGGTTGATTACTTGAAGTCGTATTATGATGAAGATGTGGAACTGCACAAAATTTATCGCTATTTGGATAAATTGCACGACAAACAAAAGGATAAAGTTCAGCAAATCAGCGTTGAACATACGCGGAAGATATTGGGAGGCAAAATCGGGCTGGTGTTTTACGATGTCACCACGCTTTATTTTGAAACCGACACTGCCGATGAACTGCGTAAAACGGGATTTTCAAAGGACGGGAAACACGCCTGTCCACAGATAGTCTTGGGCTTATTGGTCAGTTCAGGTGGCTATCCTTTAGCCTATTCCATCCACGAGGGCAACAAGTATGAAGGACATACGATGCTTCCGGTTGTCAAGGATTTTGTGAAACAATTTGATTTGCAAGATTTTGTTGTCGTTGCCGATTCGGGACTGATGAACAATGACAATATCGCTCTGTTGGAACAGAAAAATTACAAATATATTCTTGGTGCAAGAATAAAAAACGAAAGCAAATCGATAACAAAATGGATTTTATCGTTGGAAAAAGAAGACGGTAAGTTTTATGAATATCAAAAGACAGCCACTTCCCGCCTGATTGTCGGTTATTCTCAAAACAGGGCAAGGAAAGACCACTACAATCGCGAAAAGGGCATAAAACGGCTTGAAAAGGAATATAAGAGCGGTTCAATAACAAAGGACAAGGTTAATAAGCGCGGTTACAATAAGTTTCTGGAAATAAGCGATGATATAAAAGCGTCCATCAATTACGATAAAATCAGGGAAGATGAGCGTTGGGATGGCTTGAAGGGTTATATTACCAATACAAACCTGACCGCAAAAGCGGTTTACGAGCAATACAGCGAACTTTGGCAGGTGGAACGGGCGTTCCGCATAACAAAAGGAACTTTGGAGCTGCGACCGATGTTCCATTTTACAAAGAAACGCATTGTGGCACATCTCTGTATTTGTTTTGTGGCTTACAAAGTGTATAAGGAACTTGAAAGAATACTGAAATCGGAGGATATAAACTTGAGCGTTGATAAAGTATTAGACATTGCCAAAACCATAACTACATTAAAAATCAAATTGCCAATTAGTAATGAAACGATAACAAAAACGATGCTGCTAACCCCAAGACACAAGTCTATCGCCAAACTTTTTGACGAAAATTTTTGGAATTTCGTTTAGGGGTCGCATTGTCAAAGTCAGGAGACATGACAGATGAAGAATTAGATAATGCCAAGTATGAATATTTAATGGAAAAACACAAATGATAAAAGCATTGATAGATACAAATGTTATCATAGACATTGCGTTAAAAAGGCAACCGTTTTATCAAGATGCGGTCAATATTTTCAAAAAAATCAGTGAACAAAAAGTGCAGGGGTATAGTTACGGATGTATTTTATCTGCTACGAAAAGATGAGGGCAAAGACAAGGCATTAGCTTTTTTGCATGAATTAATCGGAGTCGTTGACATTGTCGCTGTTGACAAAAACATTGTTCTTAACTATAACTATTTTTAAGAAAATTTGTTTGTTGTTTTTGGTATTCCAGATATCTCGCCTAATTACGGCTTTTTTGTCGCCGAATAGTGAATAGTGAGCACTCCCGCCTCGCGCAGGTGTTTTTTTATGTCCGTCACAATCCCCATCGGGGTGCTTTTGTCTATTTTGAGGATGCTCATCAGTTGGGGGCGGTCGGGCTCCGGCACCGTGGCTTTCAAGGTGCGCAACTTGTCCGGCAATTGTTCCAATGCGATGATTTCGTTGTTTAGTTGAATCCTTGACGCACCGGCGTTGCGGGATTGACCTGCCAGTTCTTGACCCGCCATGATGTGGATAATCAGCGACCTCTCCTGCAATTTTTGCAACTCGGTGGCGGTCGGCAAATCAATTTTTACCCTGTTGGGCATGGTCTGAAAGTGGGACGTAATCATGAAAAAAAACAGGACGGTGAAAACCAAATCGGGCAGGGAAGCCGTGTTGATTTCAAACGACATCTGCTTTTTGTTGCGGCGAAAACGGCTCATGGCGCGCCTCCTTTCAGTTCTGTTTCGGAAATGTGCATCGGATAAATCACGCGGAGGGTGTCGTTGGCTTCGCGGCGCAGTTCGTTGTAGGCGGCGGTCAGTTCGTTCAGCACGTTCAGGTAGCTTTCGTAAGTTGCCTCGCGACTGATTTTCAGGTTGATGACGTGCTTCGTGGGGTCTTCGGGCAAAAAATCGGCGTGATTGGGATTGGCAATGAAGGTCTTGCTCAGCGTGCGGAGGTTGCTGATGTCAAACGTCGCATTGTCGTAAATCAGTTGGCTGTTTTCGTCAATCGTGAGTTCCAACAGGTTGCGTTTCAGGATGTCGGTGCGCTGTTTGAGGGCATTTTCTGCCGCCGCCGCGTCCATCCGCCGATAAATCCCCGTGAGCGAATCCAACGAGCTTGTTATCAGGAAGAACACGAGCAACAAAAACGCAATATCAGCCGACGCACTGGAATTGATGCCCGGCTTAGACCGCTGCCTTTTGTTAAATGTGAATCCTCCGGCTGCCATTGTTGCTGTTTTATTTATGCAATTGCTTGTGAATTTCTGCCTCAATAGCCGCCTGCACCGGCACCAACGGCAGGCGCAGCACGTTTTCGCAATAGCCCATCGCGGCGAGGAGGCATTTCACGCCGGCGGGATTGCCGTCGGCAAACAGCAATGCCGTCAGTTCGGAAAAGCCCTCGTGAATGGGCTGTGCCTGCTTGAGGTTGCCTTCTAATGCGAGGTGCACCATTTGGGCAAATTCTTTGGGGAAGGCGTTGCCAAGCACCGATGTTACGCCCACGGCTCCTGCGGCAATCAGCGACAGTGCCAAGCCGTCGTCGCCGGAGATGACTTGGAAGCCTTCGGGTTTTTGTGTGAGAATCCGGCTGATTTGCTCGGTGTTGCCCGATGCCTCTTTGACGGCGATGATGCTGTCGAAGGCGTTTGCCAATCGCAGGCAGGTGTCGGCAGTCATATTGGCACCCGTCCGTCCGGGCACGTTGTAGAGCACGAGCGGCAGTTTGCTTGCCTCCGCCAACGCCTTATAGTGCTGATAGATGCCCTCTTGCGACGGTTTATTGTAGTAGGGGACAACGGACAGGATGGCGTCCACGCCCGTAAAATCTTCTGTTTCAAGGCGTTGCACCAAGGCGGCGGTGTTGTTGCCGCCCAATCCCACAACAATCGGCATTTTTTTATTCACCTGTGCGACCACCGCTTGCACGATTCGGGTCTGCTCGTCCAATGTCAGGGTAGGGGTTTCGGCGGTGGTGCCGAGGACGACCAGATAGTCCGTTCCGGCGGTTAGATGCAGTTCCACGAGCCGCGTGAGCGCGGAAAAATCGACTTGACCGTCTGCACGAAAAGGAGTTATCAGGGCTACTCCCATCCCACTGAGGTTGATTTTTTTCATCTGTTTCGTTGTTCTAAAATTATTTTTTAAAGGCGCGTTCCATATCGCGCCGGTCGTCTTTTTCGCGGAGGGATTGGCGTTTGTCGTAGAGTTTTTTGCCTTTGGCAACGGCGATGACCACCTTGACCAAGCCCTTTTCGTTGAGAAACATCTTGGTTGGGATGATGGTGTAGCCGCTGTTTTTAGACAGTTCTTCGATTTTTTTCAATTCCTTGCGGTTGAGCAGCAACTTGCGGTCGGAGCGCGCAACGTGATTGTTGTAGGTGCCATAAAAATACTCGGCGATATACATCCCGCGCACCCACAGTTCGCGATTGACAAACAGGCAAAAACAATCCACCAGACTGGCTTTGCCAAGCCGAATAGACTTGATTTCCGTGCCCGTGAGCACGATGCCTGCCACATAAGTCTCAATAAATTCGTAGTCGAATGAGGCTTTTCTGTTCTTTATGACGATATTATTGTTGATACCAATAAATTTTTGATGGATTGCCGCTAAAACTTCTCCAAGCATTTTCGCCTTCGCCGCCCACAAAATATTTCACGCTGAGGAAGATGTATGGATATGTCGTATCGGTAGATTCAGAAAACCACTTTCTCGAAAGCTCAAATACGTGCCACCCTCTATCCAAATAGGTTGTAACCCCGCTTGCCGGCTCACTGCTGCTTGTCATCAGATAGGCATCGTAGGTGTATTCTGCCGTTTTGACCAATTCCAAGCGATATTCCACCTCCTGATTTTTAAACATTTGATGGATAAATATCACGAAGAGTTTGTTTTTCAGCACACAAGCTGTCGCATAATCCGTCATTGGAAACGTGAACCCTGTCGTATCAGGCTTTTCCTCTTCAATTAGAGTTGCCGGCGAGTGCTCAATCTTGGTGGTAACTTTTAAATCCTCAGCCGAGAGGATGCCCTCGGTAGCATAGAGCGGCTGATTATCAGAATCCAATTTAAAATCAATCAGCACACAATCCCCCACGCCTAACTCGGAATTGTCGTGAAGGATTTCTCCATACGGGGTGGCTAATGTTTGACGACCTGATGTGTGCTCGCCCATCACAGCGGGTATATCAACGAATGTTTGTGTGTTTGAGCCTTCGCCTCCAAGGCAGCCTGTTAAGCCTAAAGCGGCACACAGCACAACCAAAGCACATTTCTTAGAATTTTCAGTGAATTTTCTCATATTACATTCTTTTTTTCGATGCAAAGGTACGCATTTTTTTTGAATTAGTTAAATTTTTGTATTTTTGCAACCGAATTATGGAAAGAGCAGAACTGTTTCAGATAGATTTGCAGGCGATATTGCAGTCGAAAGTGCCGCAGTTGGCGCGCCGGATTCCGCGCGTGGCGGTCAGGTTTTTGAGTTGGTTGATTTGTCAGGCGCGGCTCAACGAGTGTTTGCGCAAGGGCTATGGGCTTTCGGGCGTGCAGTTTATGCAGCAGAAGGTGGCGGACGATTTTAGTTTGACCCTTGAGTTGCGGGGTGTCGAAAACCTGCCTACAGCCACTCATCGCTGTATTTTTGCATCTAATCATCCGCTGGGTGGATTGGATGGCATCTGCTTGTCGGCGGTGCTGGGCGAGCGATATGATGGCAAAATAAAATATCTGGTGAACGATATTTTGTATTTCCTCAAACCGTTGCAGGATATTTTTATCCCTATCAACAAGCACGGTGCGCAGGCGACGGGGGCGGTGAGTCTGCTGAACGAGGCGTTTGCGTCTGACAATCAGATAATTACGTTTCCGGCAGGGCTGTGTTCGCGGAAGCGCAAGGGGCAAATTCACGACTTGGAGTGGAAAAAAATGTTTGTCGCAAAAGCCATTGAATACCGGCGCGATATAATTCCCGTTTTTTTTGATGCGCGTAATTCAAACTTTTTTTATACCTTTGCGGCTATTAGAAAAAAGTTGGGGTTGAAAGCCAATTTAGAGATGTTGCTTTTGCCCCGCGAAATGTTTAAATCGAAAGGCGCGACGTTTACCATTCATTTTGGGAAACCGATTGCCTGGCAAACATTGGATGCCTCAAAAACAGCCCAACAATGGGCGAAAGAGATAGAAAAAACAGTTTATGGAAACGATTCTTCCAGCCCTCCCCCGGGAGGTGATTAAGTCGGAACTGACACCCGACAAACTTTTTCGGAAAACGAACAAGTCGGGTAATGAAATTTATCTGTTTACGGCGCACAATGCACCAAATTTGATGCAGGAGGTGGGTCGTTTGCGCGAGATTGCGTTTCGCCATTATGGCGGCGGCTCGGGCAAAGCGGTGGATATTGATGCGTTCGATACGATGGAAACGCCTTACCGACAGTTGATTGTGTGGGACCCGCAGGCGAGCGAAATCATCGGCGGCTACCGCTTTCGGTGCGGCAATGAGGTAACATTCGATGCCAACGGGCAGCCCGACAATATCGCGACGTGCGAACTGTTCCACTTTTCGCCCCAATTTAATAAAGAAATCCTGCCGGCGACGGTTGAATTGGGACGCTCGTTTGTGTCGCTGGGCTATCAGGCGGGCTTGTTTGGCACGAAAGGACTGTTCGCGCTGGACAATCTGTGGGACGGATTGGGCGCGCTCGCCGTCATCGACCCCGACCTGCGCTATTACTTTGGGAAAGTAACAATGTATGGCGATTACAACCCCGACGCGCGCAATCTGATTCTGTTTTTCCTCAACAAATATTTCAGGGATAACGATAATCTGGTGTCGCCCATCGTGCCGCTGGTTACCGATATGGACGAAAAAAGCCTCGCACAACTCTTCTCAAAGGATAATTACAAGGAAGATTACAAAATTCTCAACGCGGAGGTGCGCAAATACAACATCAACATCCCGCCGCTGGTGAGTGCCTATATGAACCTCTCGCCGAGTATGCGCGTCTTTGGCACGGCTATCAACGAGGAGTTTGGTCAGGTGGAAGAAACGGGCATTCTGATTACCATCAACGATATTTTTGAAGACAAAAGGCAGCGTCACATCCAGTCGTTTCTGAACGAACACCCGACTCCGAAACTGCTGCAACACCTCCACAACTTCATCAGCAAGGTGCACGCGCGCCGGCAAGCGTTGCTAAAAAAATAAATTATATTAAGATATGACTGAAAAAATTAACACCCTTTTGAACGAAATCAAGGATTTGCAGGCGGCAAACGCGGACGAATTGGAGCAACTGCGCCTCAAATATCTAAGCAAAAAAGGGGCTGTGTCGGCTCTGATGGACGATTTCCGGTCGGTGGCTGCCGAGCAGAAACGGGAAATCGGACAACGCCTCAACGTGCTGAAAACGGAGGTGCAGGACAAATTCAACGCCCTGAAAGCCAACCTCGAAGACCACTCCGATGCCGGCTCCGAACTCGATTTGACACGCACCGCGCATCCCTACCATGTGGGGACGCGCCACCCGCTGTCGCTCGTGAAGCACGAAATTGAAACCATCTTTGCGCGACTGGGCTTTTCGATTGCCGAGGGTCCCGAAATAGAGGACGACTGGCACGTGTTTGGCTCGCTGAACTTCGCCGAAGACCACCCCGCCCGCGATATGCAGGACACTTTTTTTGTGCAACACGGCGCCGACACGCTGCTCAGGACGCATACCTCGTCCGTTCAAACGCGCGTGATGGAGAAGACTCCACCGCCGATTCGCATCATTTGTCCGGGGCGCGTCTATCGCAACGAGGCGATTTCGTATCGTGCGCACTGCTTTTTTCATCAGGTGGAAGCCCTCTACATCGACAAAAACGTGTCTTTCGCCGATTTGAAGCAGGTGTTGATGTTTTTTGCGAAAGAAATGTTTGGCGCGGACACGAAAATTCGCCTGCGCCCGTCGTTTTTCCCCTTCACCGAGCCAAGCGCGGAGATGGACATCAGTTGCAACCTCTGCGGCGGCAAGGGCTGCCCGTTCTGCAAACACACCGGCTGGGTGGAAATCCTCGGCTGCGGTATGGTCGACCCCAACGTGTTGGAAAATTGCGGCATCGACAGCAAAGTCTATTCAGGCTACGCCCTCGGAATGGGCATCGAACGCATCACCAACCTGAAATATCAGGTCAAAGATTTGCGGATGTTCTCCGAAAATGATGTGCGCTTCCTCCGGCAATTCAGATGACAAAAAAAGAACGCTATAAAAGAGTGATTGAATGGTTTGAGGCGCAGATGCCGCTTCCCAAAAGCGAGTTGCACTATGAAAATCCTTTTCAACTGCTGATTGCCACTATTTTGGCGGCTCAATGCACCGACAAGCGGGTGAATATCATCACGCCACCCCTGTTTCGCGCCTTCCCAACGCCCGAAGTGCTGGCGGCATCCAACCCCGAAACGATTTTTGAATACATCAAAACAGCCACCTACCCCAACAGCAAGGCGAAGCATCTGGTGGGTATGGCGCAAAAACTGGTCGCCGACCACGGCGGCAAAGTGCCAACGACTATCGACGCACTCCAAACACTCCCCGGCGTGGGCAAAAAAACGGCGAATGTGGTCGCCTCGGTCGCGTTCGACGTGCCCGCATTGGCGGTGGATACACACGTTTTTCGCGTTTCCAACCGCATCGGGCTGACGAATAGTTCCAAAACACCCTTGGAAACGGAGCGCGAACTCACCCAATACATTCCCAAACGCCTCTGGTCGGTTGCCCACCACTGGCTGATTTTGCATGGTCGCTACGTCTGCACCGCCCGCAAGCCCAAATGTGAAAGTTGTGGATTGTTGCCGTTTTGTGAACGGAATGGCTTCTGAATTATTTTGTTTGCGCCGCTTTTTTGATTTTTTTCTTCAAATCCTTGACATCTTCCTTCACCGCAGATTTCAGGGCTAAGGCTTTTTGCCATTCCAACACGGCACCGGAGGGGTTGCCCGTGGCTTGCAGGATGTCGCCGTAGTGTTCGTGCAAATCGCCCGACGGCTCGCGGCTCTTGCTGATTGCCGATTCCATATAGAATTTTGCCAAATTGTAGTTGCCTTTTTGAAACAGCACCCACGCATAAGTGTCGATGTAGGTGGCGTTGTCCGGCTGCTGGCGAATGACTTCCGATGCCATCCGCTCGGCTTTGTCCAAATCCTGTTTCAACAAAGCGAGATAATAGGCATAATTGTTCAGCGTCGAAACGTTGTAGGGATTGTTTTCCAATGCTTGGTCGAATGCCTCAAAGGCTTTTTTCTTGTTGCCCTGTTGATAATAGATGTCTGCAATTTGTTCTAAGAAGTTGGATTTCAGCAGTTTATCTTTTTCGTTCACCACCGCCAATCCCGCCGTGAAAATCTTGAATGCGGCTTTGCTGTTGTTGTCAATCAGGTTGCTCACGCCCTTGTAGAAGTAAAATTCGGCAACGTCGGGGAAATAGACCAATGCGCCATCGCAAAGAGCAACCAATTCCGTCCTATCCCCTTGTTTGATAGCGATTTGCAACAGGTGCATCCACGCGACAATGTCTTCCGGAACGAGTTGTTTCAATACCTCGTACTGCGCCTTTGCCTCGTCTATTTTGCCTTGCGAGAGCAGATATTCGCCGTTGATTTGGTAGAGTTGATAGCGTTGCTCGGAAAGCCCCTCACTTTTGCCGGAACTGCTCTCAAACGTGTCTAAAGCCTCAATAGCCCGCGTAAATTCGCCCTGAATGGCATAGCAGCGGCAGAGATAGTAATAATATTCCGGCTTGTAGGGATGTTTTTTTGCCAATTCCTGATACAGGGGGGTGGCTCGCGCCGCCTGCTTTGTAGCGTAAAGCAATTCCGCCAATGAGGCTTTATATATCTCATTATCAGGCTGATAGGAAACGGCTTTTTCGAGCAAAGCCACCTGGTCATCGTCAAGCCCGACGTGGGAATAATACTGCGACAATTCATACCACGCCACCGCCGAAGTGGAATCGATTTTCACAAGTTCCAACAAACAGTTGAGTGCCTCCTCCTCCGAGTTGTCAAGATATTTCAGCCGGAGGGCTTCCAAAAAAAGCGAATCGACAACAAACTGTTCGCGCACGCCAAGCAATTGTGGAGCAACGGGTTCTGCCGCAAACAAACTATTGCAGCACACACACATACACACTATTATTCCGATTCTCCGCATTTAATTTGTACGTTTTCAGGCAACGCCCGTATGTCCGAAGCCGCCGACGCCTCGTTCGGTCGCGCCCAATTCCTTAACCGGCTGCCATTCAATGCGTTCGTGCTTCGCCACCACCATTTGGCAGATGCGCTCGCCATCGGTGATTGTGAACGGCTCGTTTGAAAGATTGATGACAATCACCTTGATTTCGCCGCGATAATCCGCGTCAATCGTTCCGGGACTGTTCACCAATGATATGCCAAATTTGACTGCCAAACCGCTTCTTGGGCGGATTTGCGCCTCATAGCCGACGGGCAATTCCATAAAAACACCGGTTGGCACCAACGCACGCTCCAACGAATTTAACACAATCGGCGTGTCAATGTTTGCACGCAAATCAAGCCCTGCGGAGTGTGGTGTCTCATACTCCGGCAGGGCGTGCTTTGATTTGTTGATGACCTTGACTTTCAAACTCTCTTTTCTTTGATGCGAGCCTTCTTGCCGGTCAAATTGCGCAGATAATACAATTTGGCGCGCCGCACTTTACCAACTTTGTTGCGCACGATAGAATCGATAAACGGCGAATTAAGCGGGAAGATACGCTCTACACCCACATTGTCCGACATCTTGCGCACCGTGAAACGACGGGAATCGCCGTGTCCTGCAATTTTAATCACCACACCGCGATACTGCTGTACGCGCTCCTTGTTCCCTTCCTTGATGCGATAAGCCACCGTCACGGTGTCGCCACTCTTAAAGGTGGGAAAATCTTTCCCGTCAGGATTAGCAAATGCCTGTTCGGCAACTTTAATTAAGTCCATTTTACTATATAACTTTTTAATTTCCAACACCTTAACGCAACATTCACGAGTCACTCTTTTCTTGCCAGAGGTAACGTTAAGCCTATTTTCGGGCACAAAGGTACAAATAATTTTTGAATTAAAACTTAAAAATTAAAAATTGCTCAATTCTTTTATCAATTCATAATTTTTTGTACCTTTGCATCCGTTTGGATGGACTCATAACTCATAATTCATAATTACAGCGATGTATAGAACAAAAAACTGCGGCGAACTTCGCCTTGCAAACTTAAACGAAGAGGTGACCCTCGCCGGATGGGTGCAAAAAGCACGCAAATTTGGGGGGATGATTTTTATTGACCTGCGCGACCGCTACGGCATCACTCAGTTGGTGTTTAACAACGAACAAAACGCCGCTCTGTGCGACGAGGCGGCGAAAGTGGGGCGCGAATGGGTGATTCAGGTGGTCGGGAAAGTGACCGAACGCTCGAACAAAAACCCCAATATCCCGACCGGCGACATCGAAATCACGGCTTCCACGCTCACCGTGCTCAACCCGTCGGAAATCCCCCCGTTCACCATCGAAGACGACACAGACGGCGGCGACGAGTTGCGGATGAAATACCGCTACCTCGATTTGCGCCGCACGGCTGTTCGCGCCAATCTCGAACTGCGCCACCGGATGGCATTTGCCACGCGGAGCTATCTCAACGACCAAAAATTTCTCGAAGTGGAAACACCCGTCCTGCTCGATGAACGACATTTCGCAGTCGATTTGCGTAAATTCGGGCTGACGGTCGGCACGCAAATCTTCATCGCGAAAACATTTCACGATTTGAAAATAGCGGTCGAAGCCTGACACCATCAGCAACTGTTTCAACGTCTGTGGCGACTGCGGCAGGGCATAAAACTCGCCCGGATTCATCCGTGAGGGCACCACAAAATCGCGCGCCCCTTCGGGCGTGGAGCCAATCAGGACGGGTGTTTCCACTTCGAGAAATTTTTGGTCGTTGAGATAGCTCCGCGTGGCAAATGCCATCCGGTGGCGCAGTTCGAGATTGGCGCGAACAGCCGTGCGGCGCAAATCGA
>BNTT01000087.1 GCA_025996815.1 Bacteroidia bacterium | reverse complement strand
ATATTGGCGTGTAAGGAAGAATGGTCGGTGGAAATACCGTCTTTGTATGTCCCTGTTTCAGGATTGTAGAACGAACGATTGAAAAGGGCTTTGAATGCTTCTGCTTGGCGGGCATAAGAAGCGGCTTCGTCCTGCCTGTTCAATGCGCCGGCGAGCTGCGCCATCCGCTTGAGAGCCTCGTAGTGGTAGGCATTGGTCACGGCATTGTAATCGGTATATACAAAACCGTCGTCTTCACCACCCTCCTGTCCAAAGGTACTTGTATGAGGCCAGTCCACGATGTCGCGGAGAGGCTCTTTGAAAAAACGAATCTGCGAAGCAAACTCAGGTGTTTGCAGACCGGTTGTGGTGCTGATAAGCCCGTTTTTCTCTTTCAGCGCGGCAAGTGTCCGGGCTTTCAGAATATCGTAATTGGCTTTTAAAGAGCGTTCATCACCGGTGTAAATATAATCGTTCCACGCAATCAGCACGGCTTGGAGTATCCATTCCGTAGGCCAGGTTGGGTGTTGCAAAAGATATTCGTGCGAACGGCGCGCGATGGCGTACTCATTTTCCACTGCATAATGGCAAAGTTGATTAATCAGGGCATCCGCCTCGTATGGAATCCGCTCGCGGTCGCCATCCACGTAAATGCCTGCAAAAGTGGTTGCTTTCACCGAATATTTGCAAAAATCCCATATTTGATTCAGTGTATCGTTACTGCATTGGAATGAAGATGCCGTTTCGTCGAACGGATAGTGGACGCTTTCCCTGACAACGTTGGCGGCAGTTAGCGGAGTGTTGTAACCCTCTATTTCACAATACCGAAACGGCATCACTTCACCGACATAAGCGGGCATTAAAATGGCTGCCGAGCCGGTATTCCGTCTGTCTTTCTCGATTTTAATCCGGTAGGTATGCGTCCCGGGCAGGAGCAACAGCGGATAGCGATGGTAACGGATAGTTCCGGGCGGTTTCCTGTCCACACGGTTTCCCGACAGAATTTCTCCAAGATGCACTGTCACCGAGTCCGCTCCCGATTTGGAAGTGAGCGTCAGCACAGCCTGCCCAAAAGCATCTTTCCCGAAATCTACCACCGTCACTCCGGATGCAACGGGATGAATGGCAACAGCGTGTTCCATCGTTTTCACCTGCGGATAAAAACTCGTTGCATATTCCGACAGCGTGGCAGCGGTGCGAAAGGCTTTGATGTCCGACCAATCGCTTTCTCCGCCGGTATTTGTTACAGTTTTCACGCGCCAGAAGTAATTCGTGTTGGGTTGCAAAGCCTGCCCTGCATACTTCACAGCGACAGATAAATCGCTATTCGTCTGTCCGCTGTCCCAAACCGACCCATGCCCTTCTGCGGCATCCCGGTAAGCATCTGCCACAATAATCCTGTAAGCCGTTTGCCGCGTAGCCTGCTCCGTCCCCGGCACGAGCCAACTGAAAGCGGGATGTGAAGACCCAATCTGCACATATTGCAACGGTTCAATAGCCGCATCCAAACGCCATACGGGGATGTTGGACAGATAGCCATTCTGCCACGTCCTGTCCGTATGTTCAAGTAAATCGGTTCTTAACCCGCTCGGCTTGTCTTTTGCGTGGATTGTCGCCGAACATAACAACCCGATTATTAAAATTGTATATTTCATAAAAATTGTTATAATCATTTTAATACAATAAACCGGCTCTCTACAGGGGCTAACGGAAGTGTTATCCATATTCGCCCGCCGCTTGTACGGTATTTAAGTTTTTCAATCTTTCCGGTATGCGGATTCCACAATTCGGCTTTCTTGCGTTTATCCGGCTTGAAACTTATTTCGGCAGATAAATGACAATCGGTAGGATTGGCAAAAAAGAAAAAGTCCTTACCATCTTTCACTTTATGAATGTAATTGTAGGCATAGTCGGTATCACGGAACGACTCAGGCCAGTCTGCATGATTGGGAGCAGCTTCTTTTGTTACTTTCACATTACCGACGCGGACAACCGGTTTGACAAGATATTGAGCAATAAAATCCTTTATTCGATGCTCATCGGGTTGCTCAATGAAATGCACATTGTCATGCTGCATTAACAGCGTTACCATATCCCGAACTTGTTTGTCTTCAGAATATCCGGCAGATTGTTCAGGCAGGCATCCGGCAAATAAAACCACGCCGCCATTGTTGACAAATTTCTCTATTTTCGCCAGATTTGTAAGGTGTATCGTTTTGCTCCACGGTACAATCAACAGGCTGTATTCTTCATAATTATTCGGATTATCCAACCTCAATATGCCTCCCTGTTTAACAATACAACGTTGGTCGAGCGTTTCGGGATGCAGCAGCGTATAATCCACCCTCAATTTAGTTGTCATCCATCCGATAAGGTTGAAATAGTCGTTACCCCTGATAGATTCACGTCCATTAGTCAATTTGTAATCCAAAAAGTTGTAACGAGCCTGTAAGTCGGCTATCGGATAAAGTATCCCTACCTGCGCTACGTGGCGGCTGTTTTGCAAGATAAGCTCACATCGTGATGCCCATTCGTTGTAATCTTTCAAACTGCCTGCCATCGCCGGATTGCGCCATGAAATCTCCGGTACGATAGCGACCGAAGAAGCATCATACCATGTGCCATGAGGCAGCAATTTATTGATACCGCGGGCGTAAACATCCATGGCTGCACGGTAGAGCATATCACCGTCATTGTATATGTCCGGTATAAAATTACCGTAAATTTCACAAATCAGCGTACTTTTGTCATAATTACAAGCCGCCGATGCAGGTACCTTAAAACCGTCAATTCCATGTCTGAAATAGTGGATATAATCGCATAATGGAACATCCTGATACTTGAAATACAGCAATCCGTCACCCATATTTTGCAGGGGATTGGGTCGGTAAGTAGCAGCAGGATGTCCGGAACAGGCAACATTGTGTTTGGCAGCCCATTGCGAAATGACGCGCGGATAACCGCCTGCAAACAATTGGTCGCGGAATCCAAACAGATGAACGCGGTTGATGGCAGTATTATCCCCTGTGTCTTCAAACAGGGACGGATACAAAGCATCGGGAGCAAAACCATACAGTTCCTCAAATTTTTGATTGAATCCGTCTGTCCATGCTCTGGCATCGGACACCTGCCAATAGGACAAATCGTCATAGAACGTGGTATGAATGGTGGAACCGAAATACTCCGAAAAACGTTTATAATACTCGTCATAAGTCAATTCGGACAGTTTTTCAACGGCTGCGGGGGATAAAAAGTCCACTGTGCGATACCTTTTATCCACACAGCAGAAAAACAACTGAAGCCGCCATTGTCCTGCGGGTATTTCTACCTGTGCATTGCCGCCGGTTCCATCGGAAGTGATTTTTACATTGCCGGTAATGGCTCGAAAATGCGTTTCATTTGGCTCAGAGAGACAAGCGCTCATCAATTTCCCTTCGGGTGTTCGGATATTTTTTATTTCTCCGCCGTTCAGGATGGTATCTATCCTTACCAAATATTTGCCCATCAATTCGGGATATAGTTCTTTCATTTGCCCGCCTGCTGTCCCCGAAGGAAAATCGTTATCATCATACAAAACAAGTTCCATATCGCGGGCGGCAAGTTCATCAAGCATCAACTTATACATCTCAAAATATTCATCGCTCAGGTAAACAGGCCGGGTTGAAGGTGTTATATGAGACAACGGAAGCGGGGCAATCCCCTTGAAGCCATTCTGATGCAGCATCTCAATCTGATTTCGGATAGAATCCTTTTCCAAAGTGCCGTTGAGCCAATACAAGGTTATTGTGCCTCTCTCTGGCTCAGGTTGGGCAAACCGTTGAGATAAATTCTGCCCGTCAACTTTCCGGGCATTTGCGCCCAAATGTACCAAAAGGCACAATAATACAATACTTATTTTACTTTTCATGCGTAAATTTATCATTGAATAATTGAATCCTAACCGGACCGGCCAATCCCGACGGGCGCAAGGGCAAATCCAGGGTGAATTTCACCACATTGGTTTTTGTCAGGCGTTTTTCTTCCGGCAAGCGGGCATCGGCAAGCAGGCGGTTGGGCCACAGATTCACGACTTTTATCTGCAAGCGATTTTCGCCATCCTTTACCAATTCGGTTATGTCGTGCGAGAACGGCGGTTGCCACCATACACCTGCCGACTGTCCATTCACGCTCACCTCGGCGATGTTATACATCTCTCCCAGGTCGAGCCAGACACGTTTTCCTGCGTACTGACCGGCTGTCAGGGTGAATGTATTCGTATATTCGGCTGTTCCCGAATAATGACGGATGGCAGGGTCGGTATGGGTATCCCAACGTATCAGCTTGTCGAAGCGGATATGCTCAGGTCCTCCCCAAACGGGATTGAAGGCGACATCCCACGGCGTTGATACAGGCTGTATAACAGGCGGTTCCACCTGTATCTTCTTCGTTTCTCCGGCGTCGGTTTTCAGTGTGTATTCGCCCGGCTGAATAAATAACAGTCCGGTTTCTTTTCGGGGAAGAAACGGGATGGTGGCGAACGTATCCTGCGGAACCTCCGGGAAGAGGTTTGTCCCGTTGAGCGACAACCCGACATAATGACCGGCTGCCGGTTTGCGGAAGACCACGAAGACGGAGCCGAACGGTTCCAAAAACAAAGGCATGGATGTCAGTCCGTCCAACGAGGCATACACGGGCTGGTCCACACGGCTGCCGGTTTCGGGGTTCCATAATTCGGGCACTTTGCCGTCTGAGCGGAAGGTGGCGCGGATATACTCCGGGCGTTCGTTCCGGTTCACGACATAATAGATGTCGGCGTCTTCGGTTTGCCGGTGGATATAGTCAATCAGGGCGTCCGGTTTTCGGCTTTCGTATCCGAAGTCGGGTTGCACGCCTTTGGACAGGAGGACGTCGCGTACCGGTTGTCCGCTAAAGACGAACCCTTTCCCGTAGGGGTGTTTGCCGTTGCTGTTTCCCCAAAGCGCATCGGCTTGTTTCTTTATTTTCGCTATCGCTTTGCCGTCGCCGCGCAATCCCGGGGAGGTGACGGGCTTCGAGCCGACGATGGTGGCACCGTCTTTGACTAATTTTTCAATTTTATCCATCACTTCGGACGTAACGCCGATGCGTTCGGGAAGTACAAGGGCTTCGTAGTGCATACCGTCGGGGAGGTAGATTTTCCCGTCGCGGGCTGTCATCCGTTCCAGTATGACTTCCGTATTGCAGACATCGTAGTCGTAGCCTTCGCCTAAATCCTCGTTTATATGTTTGAGCGGCACCTGATTCGGTACGTTATCGCCATAATAATAGCAGACATCTCCGACAAACAATCCTTGCGAAAGCATCAGCGAGATGCGGCTGTTCCACGTAAGGAAAGCGGGTGCCTGTTTCCACCACGTCACGTTCGGGTTGAAATGCGTTCCGGCAAAATATTCGTTTCCGGGGATGCCTGCCTCGCGTGGAGAATGGGTGAAGGTATGAATGACCAGCCGGTTCAGCCCTTCGCAATAGACCCTGTCCAAGGTGGGTTTCATATAGGCGAAATCTTCCTCCCAATGCGGACCGATAGAGGTAGGACCTTCGGCTTGAACGAACCGTTTGCCATAGATATGGGCTGCCGAAGCGGGCTGTTTGATGAACAGGCGGGCTTCGGGAACTACGCGGTGGGTATTGGCGCGAATCCAGAACTCACCCATCGGGATATCGTTCACCCCAACGTTCTTCAGCGCATCAATCGGTGCGGGATGGGGACCGCCGCTCTCCGGATGAACGCCTACGCCATCGGCATGAGCCAGGTTCTTGAAGCGGATATAATGATTTTTCCATATCAAATCGGCTATCGTCCGGCGGAAGTCATACAAAAAACGGTTGGATACATCCCGGCTCTCAATGATACGCCCGGCAATCACCGGTAAGTAGGGCAATATATCGTACCCGTTCGCTTTCCGGAACAGGTTTTCCATACCCGCCGTCCAGTTGGCGGCACCTAATTCCCAACTGTCGTCGTGGAGATATTTCAGGCTGTGCGCACCGGCTTTTTTCAAGTCATCAAAGACAATCGCAGCCGTATTGCCGTATTGCAAATCGGTGGACGCCTCGCTCATATAGTCAATCGCCAAGCCGCCGCAACCGGGGCTGTGCGTAGAGACCCGAATACCCGTCCCGGTGTATCCAAACGACATAATCAGATAGTCGCCTTCGGGCACGTTCCAGTGAAGAATCCCTTCCGCATCGACCTTGTCGGTCAGGTTAATCACTTCGCGCAGGCTGGCATGGCAGTCGCCTTCGGGCGATGGCTCTTCTTTCATGAAAATGCTCCAGTCATAGCCCAATCCGTTGATTCGGGGTAGATTGATGGCATGGACGGCTTTGAGGGCAAAGTTCTCCAAGGGCTTCACGGCAGGGCTTTGTTCCGTCAGTTTCAGAGCCAATACGGCGACAGGGCGGTAAAATGTTTCGCCGTCATCCGTTGTTAGCAAATGCTGGGGCAGGGGTAGTTTTTCGTCACATACCTGCGGTCCTTTGACGGAGAGTTCGCTCCACACTATCTTTTTGGCGGCATATTCGGGCGTCACCCACGGACCGCCATCATTCCACCCGCTGGTGATGTTCATGGCGAGTTCCAAATCCAGACTGTCGGCAACCAGACAGGCATATGTGAACAAGTCCCGCCACGTGTCCGACATAAAGCCGGGACCTGAAGGGGTAGTCATCACGGAATTGCTGTGAGTAACGGGTTGATTCTTATTGTAGGACGACGAACCGGCATCGAAGACGATAGCACCTTTGATACCTACTTTTTTCATTTCGGACAAATCGGACAAGATACCTTCTTTCGTAATAAAACCTTCCAACCACCACCAATAGACACGTGGTTTGGCATAATCCGGCGGCGTGGCAAAGTCGGCTTCCAAATCGGCGGATTGGAAATATTCGGGTTGAAACTCGGCAGTCTGCTGCCTGTTTGTCGTACATCCTAAGAGGATTAGCGATAATACAATACTTATTTTACTTTTCATGTGTAAATTTATTATGAATTAATTTTCAAATTAACAGGTATTCCCAATAATGAAGCCAATTTACCGATAGCGTCCGCAACATGTCCCGTGCCGATGGCGCAATGATGCGAAGGTCCGGCTTTCGACCAGCGGTTTATAAACTCGCGGGCACCGATGGAGAAACGGTAACGGCTGTTGGTGTTTCCTATTTCCAGAACAGGTCCCGCTACCGATGCGCCTTCGGCTACGAGCAGGAACAGTCCGTCTTTCCCTTCACACACCGACAACAAGGTTACATCGCCATGACGGACGCTCATCTGAATGGATAGTCCCTTGCCCGGTTTACCGTGATAGACGGGTACGGGCACTAATTGAACCCTGCCTTCTGCCATGGCGAAGTGAGCGGGACCGTCGTGTCCCAGCATCACGATGTCGTCGTTGAAATCCAGCGCATAAAATTCGGAAAACGAACCGCCCGCACCGAGCAACGACATGATTTTCATTGCCTGCACATTCTTTACTTCACATTCGCCCGCTACGGGGATGCCATTCCCGGTGAGCAGCGTATTTCCGGCAATCACGGAGGTGACAATATTTTCGTATTCGTTGCCTGCAACTCCTTCATAATAGTAAGCCAACGAGCCTAAACGGTGGGCTGCAATCAATTTATCCAAGGCAACGGCAGTTTTTGCGGCGCGCTCTAATTCCGAAGTTTCGCATTGCGGCGATACGTCGAAACGCTCAGCAAATTCTTTGAGCTTCGCGCCCAGCTCGTCATTGGTCACGGCATCGCGGAACGCTTTGAGTTCGCACATTTCAAGCTGTTCAATGTGAGTGCCGAAAACAGCGGATTGCATGGTTGCGTCGGTATATACGTCCAACATGCCGCCGTAGTAGTGTCCGAGTATGCCCATGCGGTTGGTGCTCATCCCTGCTTTCACGCGGGCGGCATCAATCCAGCCTTTGATTTCTTTCCACACATACTCTTCCTGCAAATAGCCCGATACAATTTCGTAGTGAATACCGGCACGGTTGAATACCGCTGCAAACTCAGGAACAGAGCAAGCCTGACAGTGGGCGAGCCATTCGCCGGTCATTTTGCCGCGGTCGCCCAAAGCGTTCAAAGCGGCATAGTCAATAGCCGGAACAGGCTGCACGTTAAGGATAATAATGGGGACGCCTATTCGTTGCGCGACAGGCAAAACGGTGGATGACAACGCATAAGTGGAGATAAACAGAAAGACGATTTCGACTTCCTCCTTTTTCAGGAATGAAGCCGCTGCCTGCGCTTTTTCAGGATTATCCACCATTCCGGCATCCACAACCTCCGCTCCCAACTCACCCATTTTTTGTGCAATCTCCTGTTGATAGCCGGTCAACCGACCAAGCAATCCTTCAAACTGTGACCAGTAGGTATCTAATCCTACGCCAAATAAGCCTACTTTTACTTTTTGTTCCACTTTTTTATTCTAATTTTTTACAAATGTACGACAAGTTTTTATTATACAAATTGTGAAAAATGATTTTGTTCCTATAAAAAATGATTTAAGTAACATCCTGCAATAACTATTACAGGGTGTTACTTAAATCTCAGCTTACTACCTGTTTTACCATCCCGGATTTTGCGCCATGGGTTTATCCTTATTCGTATCAATTACGACTTGCGGAATTGGCCAGAGGTTGAAATTCCGGGTCAGCGTCACCCGCGGGTCGTCCCAGTAAGCGTATTTTTTGATACGGTCAACCGCGACGGTGCCGCCCATGCGGAGCAGCGTGTTCCAGCGGGTTTCTTCATACACCAATTCACGGGCGCGTTCGTCCAGAATCAAGTCCACATTCACATCCGCAGCAGTTACCATATAATCGCATTGGGCACGACTGCGCAGCAGGTTGATGTCTGCCGCCGCGCCGGCATTATCACCTGCACGCATCTTGGCTTCGGCACGCAGGAGGATGGTTTCCGGCAGGCGAATCAGGTATTCGTCGCGGAAAAGATTACTGCGGTTTTCGCCCCCCGAGATGCCCGTATATTTGTCCGTGTAGATTTTACAAGACACGGGGAAACATTGCGTTTTAGCCGCATCAACCGCATCTTTTTCAGCTCCATCCCGATAAATCACACTCCAAGGCACCGGTTCTCCGAAATACGGAGAAGATGTTTGATTGCCGAGGAAAGTTCTCCGGAATACGGCTTCCGAATTACGCAAGTCACTACTCCATTTGCCATCATAAATAATGTCGCGGGTATAGAAAGTCGGCATTACTTGCACAATGCCACGACCGCCTACATCTTCGAGCGTACCGTTCAAATGTGCTGACATCGGGTCGCGGAACACAGGACCAAACTCACGTGAGTATTGCAATTTCGATTGACCGTCTTCTTCCTTGTAGGCAGCATAATCAATTTGAGCAACCCAGATAGCCTCTTTATTGCCTTCTTGATAATTTTGATTGCCTTCTTGGAACAAATCCCAATAAACATTGCCCGGAAAGATATGACCTGCTGCCGAATACAAGCGTTCCGGCTTCTGGTCCGATTCAGTGCTGGCAAAATAAAAATCAGGATTTTCGGTCTTGCGCGAGCCGAAGCGTTCGGTCATCAGGCTGTATTGCGAGCCGTTGATTACATCGTTGCCATAAGTGACGGATTTCTCATACGCCGCCTTTGCCTCCGCCGTATTGCCTGCTTCTTCGAGTGCAAGCCCCTTGTCCAAATAAAGTTGGCAGAGGGTGTGTTGTGCGGCACCTTTGACAATTCGTCCCGGCTGTGTCGATGTTTCCGGCAGGTCGTTCAGGATGGCTTCCAGTTCGGTGATGGCAAACTGATACGTTTCTACACGGCTGGCGCGTTCAAAGTTGTATTGCGGTGATGTTGTAATATTATCTACAATAGGAACGCCACCATAAAGTTCACCCAAATTGCGGTAGCAGAATGCGCGGAAGAAACGTGCCTGCGCAACAGCATAAGCCTTATCAGCCGCCGAAGCCCACATAATTTGAGGTAACTCTGCCGCATACAATGCAAGATTAGCTTTGGATATCAACTGATACCAATGCGAATAATTGGTGTAAAAAACTTCGTTAGACGTATTTATCACCCCGTAATCATTGAAACGTGTTGAACGTCGAATCGTTGCCACATCGTACATATCCGTACCGTTTCCACCGCGAAAAGCCCAAGCAGTAACACTCTCTTCCGTCATACAATACATCACTCGAATATGCGAGTAACAAGCTACCAGCACCTGGTCTACCTGTTCCGAGGTGGAAAACGTATTGTCAACGGTATAAAACGTTTCCGGCTTTTCCATCAAAAAAGCATCATCATCACAATTGGTGAACGTCAGCATCGCCAACAACACCCAAAAACTATTCGTTATCTTTATCTTTTTCATAATTTTATTCATATTAAAAACATTAAAAACTAATATTGGCACCGAAGGTAAACGAAGTCAACACCGGATAAGTATCACCGCGTACAGGCGTTCCCACTTCAGGGTCGCCGCCTTTCCAATCGGTGATAGTAAACAAGTTTTTTCCGGTAAGGAAAAGTTTCAAGTTCCGGATAGCCAATTTTTTCACCCACGCTTCACGGAAAGTATAGGACAAAGTCACATCCTGCAAGCGAACAAAAGCGCGGTTTTGCAATCCTTGAAAGCGTCCGCCATCGCCTGAGAATGTAGCTGAGGTATAGGTGTTACTCCTGTTTTCCGGTGTCCACCAAGGAATATAGATGCCATTCGAATTGAATAATCCGGAAGTGTTGGTCGCAAATGCAGCGGTGTTTGATTTCAGATAATAGCCGCCGCCGCCGAATGTGCCGGTAAGCATTGCATACAAATCCCAGTTTTTATACGTTAGCGTATTGCTCAAGTTTAATCTGAAATTCGGACCGGTATAACCCAGAATATCCCGGTCAGTATCAGTGATTTTACCGTCGCTGCTTCCATCTATATTTTTGTATTTAGGCATACCGGGAGATACGCCATTTGCAGCTATATATTCAGCATCATCCACTTGCACAATGCCGTCCTGTACATATCCGTAGATAGCACCCAACGGTTTGCCGATAAAGCGGCTATTGGAAATATCATCGTCTTCTTTACCGTCGCCGTCCAAATCATCGCCGTAAAGATGAGCGAGTTTATTCCGGTTCAGCCAGAATGTAAGTCCCGATGTCCATTGCAAATCATGAGTTTCTACATTTATTGAGCGGATTGTGAGTTCAACCCCTCTATTATCAACTTGACCCATAGATGATTTGATGGTCTTGAAACCGGTCATTATCGGAATATCACGGGTGAAAATCTGGTCGGTAGTCTTGGAAAAATAAACGTCCAAGTCCACAAACAGGCGGTTGCCCAGCCAGGCGGATTCAAACCCTGTATTCCATGACTGGGTCGCTTCCCAACCCAAATCGGCATTGCCCAGAGCATCGGTCTGTAGCCCATACAGAATATTGCTGCCTCCAAATTCGTAGCGCACCCCGCCGGAATATGCGTTTTTGACGGTAGAAAGCGTACCATAAGGGTCTAAGCCCTGATTACCGTTCTTCCCCCATGAGAGTTTCACTTTCAGATTATTCAAATAGTCCAAATCGTTCAGAAAATCTTCCTGAGTGATGTTCCATGCTGCACCTAAAGCCGCAAAGTTTCCCCATTTATTGTTCGCTCCGAAAACGGAGGCTCCGTCCCGGCGGATGGATGCCGTGAGGAAATAGCGGTTGTCAAACGCATAAGAGGCTCTTCCCAAATAGCCAATGTTGGAACGCTGGTCTTTTCCCTGCTCCACTTTTTGCGTCGTCGCCTTTTGCAGTCCATTGATGCCCAGGGTGGTGTTTCCGTTCTCAGCAAAATTGCTTCCCCTTGCAATAATCTCTCCGTAATTGCGACGGTCGCGGGTGGCTACCGCCGTTAAATCAATGGAATGCTTCCCGAATACGTTTTTATAATTCAGAATATTG
>BNTT01000086.1 GCA_025996815.1 Bacteroidia bacterium | reverse complement strand
GATAACATGGCAGGAACCGATGGTGCATGGGCAACGTCGGGAACAGACTGGCAAATATTCCGCTATGCCGAAATCCTGTTGAATTACGCCGAAGCGGCATTTGAACTTGAGAAAACGAGCGATGCCCGGACGTCCCGTTTCGGCAGCAGACGGAGCCGGCAGGTCATCAGCTATTTCATCCAATTCGCGAATGACAAAGTCATACACTTCCGCTTCCTTATTCCGAGCCGGATAGAGTTCATCTTCCGGGTCATTGATACTCTGGGCTTTGGTGATAATCGGCACGCCTCCATACCGTTTAACCATCGCAAAATAAGCAAATGCGCGAAGGAAACGGGCTTCGGCTAACTTAGCGGTTTTCAGGTCGTTGTTGAGAGTGGTTCCCGGAAGGCGTTCGATGTACGTGTTGAGGTCGCGTATTTGACCATATCCCCACCATTCCATCAGTCCGCCGCCAATTCTGAGGTTTCCGAATTTGTAATTGTACCACGCTACGGCATCTCCCCAGTCCGACCAGTTACTCATACACTCGTCGCTTACGGCATTGACGGCAAAACAGGCAAACGCCATATCACTGTCCCACCATCCCGTTCCCCAACTTTCATTTCCGAAGAAATGCATCCGGGTATAGATGTTTGTGAGATAAGCCTCCGTTAATGCTTCGTCATTCCAGACAGCGTCATCCGAGATTATATCCAATGGAACCTTGTCCAAAATATCGGAGCATGATGCTAAAAACATCATATTTATTAAAATAATTGCTATTTTTTTCATGATTGTTTAATTTAAAATGAAACATTTAATCCTATACTGACCGTGCGTTGCTGCGGATAGTAATATCCCCCCTGTCCGTCGGGCATTTCCGGGTCAATATTGTATTTTCTCAATTTGTCGAACGTCAGCAGATTATTGCCGGACAGATAAATCCTTGCCTGTTGTATCTGCCAACGGCTCAACAGTTCCGAAGGCAGGCTATATCCCAATGCCAACGTTTTAAGACGCAGGTATCCGGCACTTTTCAACCTGTAATCGGAAGTAAGATTGTTTGTATCGGCTCCACCCAATCTCGGAATAAGCGCATGGGCGTCATTATTGTTTTCCGTCCACCGCAAGTTATAAATCTGTTCCGAGTTAAACTTGTTTCCGTGTAACAATACGACATGGGTATAATAACCGAAAGCACCTTGAAACAAAGTCGATAAATCGAAGTTTTTATACTTTACATTCAGATTCAATCCATACATCCAATGTGGAGTAGTTCCCGGTCCCAGTATAACCTGGTCGCGCCAATCTAATTTTCCGTCGCCATTATTGTCAATGTAACGGATATCGCCGGGACGCAACGTCGAATTTCCCCGGAGGTCCTGGTCGAATGGTAGCGCATCAATTTCAGTCTGACTGGTAAACAGTCCATTGGAAAGGTATCCGATACGCCGGTCTGTCCATTTCCCTGATGCCGTGTATAAACGGTCTTCGTCGGGGTCTGTTCTTTCCGCTTCTTCGTAATGGTCCCACTTCGCCCGCGACCAGGAAATATTTTCACTGACGTCGAATGTAATCTCTCCCTGGTTTTGAACAGTTCCTACTGCAAATTCAAATCCCCGGTCATTCAAACTGTTCAGATTTTCAGGGGGCAATGATGCCCCAAAAGTATTCGGAAGCGTCGTCAGGCGGTTTGCCGGCATACCGGAGCGCGTACGATAGAATACGTCAGCCGTCCCGTATATCATCCTGTGCAATAACGACCAGTCAATGGCTGCATTGTATATTTTAATCTGCTCCCACGTCAAGTTGGGATTCGCCATACCGGTGGATTGGATACCCTGCTGTGTGGAACCTCCCAACAAATAATTTCCGCTGATAGCATAACCGGACAGGTATTGGAAATTACCAACGCCGTCATTTCCCGAACTACCGTAGCTTGCCCTGATTTTCAGGTCATCAAACGATGAAGCGTTATCCATAAATCCCTCTTCGGAAAGTCTCCATCCTAACGAAATACCCGGAAAATACCCCCACCGTTTTTCCGATGCAAACTTGGCAGAGGCATCCGCACGAAGGGTAGCTTCCAGTAAATATTTATTTTTGTATGAATAATTGAACCTGCCCACAAAACTTGAACGCCCCATCTCGTTGGCCGCTCCGCCATTGGTGGCTGTTTCACTGTTACCTGCAAATAACTGCTCAATAGCGGTGGACATATACCCGTCGCGTCCGGCATTGAACCATTCGCTGCCGTAATCAATACCTTCATACAGTGCCAAAACCGACAAATGATGGTCGGTGGCAAAAACACGGTCATAGTTTAAGGATAACTGAGTGGTCAACATGCTGCTCTGACTCTGGTTGACACGCATTTGCGCCTGACTGCCCAACGAGCCTGCCAGAATATAGGTATCGCTCAACACATCGTATCTGTAGAATTTAACAGGTTTGGAGAATGTTGTATTTTTACTGTAATCACGCATGTAATTGACGAAAAGTTTTGCCGACAATCCTTCTATCGTCGTGAATTTATACGTCAACACCCCTGTTCCTTTCAGGTTTTGGGAATTATTTCGATTCGTTCCATACAGGTCATAATTCGATGAAACATGTGCGCCTCCGGTTCCCATTCCATCCGCCCAGGATATTTTTGCAGGGTCAGGCAATGTTGCAGGATAAGTCGGCAGTGTGTTCCACAAATCCTGCCAAACGGTATTATCGCCTGCACCCATACCACGGACAGTAAATACGCTACTGTTGAATATTGCGGCTAAATCCAGCTGGAATGTCAAGTTTTCAGTAATCTTGGCGTCAATATTGGACTGGAGGTTATACCGGTTGTAATCACCCCCGTTCTTTTTAAACATGGTCTGTTGGTCCAAATATCCCAGGAAACCGTAGTACTTGATTTTATCGCTTCCACCCCTGATGGAGAGATTATGTTGCTGCTGTGGTGCCCAGTCTCTGACCAGTACGTCATACCAATTGGTATTCGGATATTGCGGGTCAGTACCTTCATAATATTTCCGTATTTGTTCTTCGGTATAAGGTGCCGTTGCCTCCGGTCTGCCCGATTGAATCCATTCTTCCCGCGCCATTTCGGCATATTGTCCGGCGTTCACCGTTTTGGGCATATTGGTAACACCTTGCCAAGTGTAAGATGTATTTAATGTAATGGTCGGCTTTTGCTCCTTACCGCGTTTGGTGGTAACCAAAATCACACCGTTTCCGGCGCGTGAACCGTAAATAGCCGCAGAACCGTCCTTCAGGATGGAAATACTTTCAATCTGATTCGGGTCAATGGTATTGAAGTTTGTCTCGATACCATCCACAATGACTAAGGCACCACCGAATCCGCGAATGCTCAGGGAGGCAGCATCCGAGCCGGGTTGTCCGCTTGATTGCAGAGAAACAAGCCCCGGCAATCGTCCGGCCAGTGCATTCGTCGTACTGGCTACCGGTGCTACGGTCATCTCTTCGGATTTCAATGAGGCGATTGAACCGGTAAGATTGACTTTTTTCTGTGTACCATAACCGACCACCACCACTTCATCCAGCGATTGTGTGTCTTCTTGCAGCACAATATCTAAATTATTTTTATCGCCTGCTTTTATCTCTTGTGGCAGATAACCAAGATACGAGATGACAAGAGTGGAACCGACAGGTGCTTCAATAGAAAATCTACCGTCCTCATCTGTTGCAGTTCCGGCAGTGCCTCCTTTCAGTCTAACACTTGCCCCAATAACCGCTTCGCCGGCATCATCAAACACCTGTCCGGTTATCGACTTCCGCTCGCCGGAGGGAGTGGGTGACGTTCGCGTTTGACGCGGCTTCAAGAAGATTTTCTTGTCGGTGATTTCGATTTCCACGTTGTCGGTTTCAATAATCCGGGCAAGAGCCGTGTGCAACTCTTCATCCTTTACGGAAATACTGACCGTCGCATCGGGATTAATCACCGGACGACTGTAGGAAAACGACTTTCCCGTTTGTTTGGAGATTGCCTCCATCACTGTTTCCAACCGTTGTTGTCGGAAGTCCAAAGTCACTTTCTGCGCCCATACCACATTTCCAATGGTTAGCAGCAGAAAGAAGACCATTCTCAATAGAAACTTGTGCTTCATCTTTGTGTTTTTTTATGTGTTATTAAAAAAATAAAATTTACCCTAACACTTAATAGACACAAGTTACGAAAAAACGGGTGATAACAATAGAAAAAAAATCTAAAACAAAGGATAGTATCTTTTTACAAAATCATCTCATAACTTTTCTATTAATTGGCTTTTTACCAACTCGAATGCTTCATGCGGGTTGTATATTTCATTCGGTCGCAGCAACATATTTACATCGCCCAAAAATTCTTCATCAGTCATTTTTTGTTCCATATTCAGCAAATATTCTTTTTGTGTAGGCGGTTTGTCCACCACAAAGTCCATATATCGATGGTAGCATTGGATAATATTGTCGGTATTTACTGCTTTGGTTGATAATGCTTTGTAGAGGTCAAACAGGTCGCGGCCTTTTCGGCGCTGATACAATGCACGTAATTTGGTACCCAACAGTTCATCTAAATGATAAGTTGTAATATTGCAATCGCCCGAAAACCATTGATTTGAAATACTAAAAGCAAATTTTGTCAATCCCAAAACGTTAAAGTGTTCTCTACTATTGATTTCCACTTTTAAACGAATAGGAATAATAGGTGAAATTTCGGACTCAAAGCGAAAAATCAACGCATTGTTATGTGCTTTTTGCTTTATTTTGGGTATGCCGAGAAACGACAAAGCCTCTCTAATTCTGTCTATTGTTTCTTTAATTGGCTCTGCTTTTATTTGCACTAAATCAATATCTTCCGAATATCGGGGTTGCGGTTGCATGTATAGTTTGTGCAAAGTTGTTCCGCCGCGAAACGCTAAATGCGAAGCCAAATATTCATCATTGAATAAAGCTACCAACGCACGGCAAATTACCAAATCTTGTTCCACTTGTGCATTCCTTTTCCACGGTACGGTTTCCGTCCATTGTAATATAGCTGATTCTTGTATCATTCGTCAATATCTATTTGTTCGTTAATACTTATTTTCCATTTTGTATCTGTTTCGCAATCTGCTGTTTTTTTGCCGGATTTTAAAGGTATCTGTTGAAATTTACAATCAAACTTTTGAGCCTTTTCATATAATCTATTTGCCAAATCTTCCTGTTCCAAAGGATTTTCCAATAAATAACCTAATCGTTGAATGGTTGATTTTGGTACATATTCAAAAAAATCAGCATTTAATTTATTGAAATCCATTGACTCAGCCAATTCATTCAGAACGGTCGCAACACGATTTAAGCCGCCAACTTCTTTTTGAAATGTTATTAAATCGGCAGCGGTCAATTCGGGTGCAGACACTTGAACAGAACCATTTTCGGTTTTGAATGGCTTCAACCAAATACAAGGAATCGTTTTGCGGGTAATATTGAAGTTTATGCGGGCATCTTTTTTTGTAGTGCCTCGCAAAGGCGGATATACGCTTATGATAGAAGTTTGCTGTGGTTGTTGGTGGGCGGCACCATAAAAGGCAGCTGCGTTGAGCAATCCGACATAGTAAGGGCGATTTAAGAATTTCATCAAATCGTCAATATACAACTCCGGCGGAACAATCTGCCGCAAAGCATATCTCAACGAAACAATAACGTAAAAACCTTTCCAAACCGATACAATCTTGCCTTTGGTTGCCAACCGGTTTAGTGCATTGCGAACAGCTTGCTCGGATAGCAACGGAAAATTTGTTGCCACTTCTTGGCGAGAAAAGGTTATCCGTCCCCGCTTTTGAAGGTCGTCAATCCAATCTTTTATCTTGTACAAAGAATCTTTACCCATGTTATATAAAATAATTTGTTTGCAAAGATACACATTTTTCGGGTATATTCGCAAACAAAATAAAAAATGTTATTTTCTTAATCGTGTTAATCTTGAAAATCTTGTGAAAATCAAGGTTCAGACATCTCATATTTGTCTTTGCCAATAAAAATAACGGAAAGATAGCGAACATCGGCACGTTCGGCAAACAGATGCGATTGGCGGTATTTTTCTAATTGGGCACTTGCCTCTTTGCGTTTTTCCCCCACGGATTTGGCATCCGATTTTTTGACGTATTTGATTTCCCACACCCATTCCCAAGGGATTTCGGGCAACAATGGACTGCGTTTAAGCCAAATATCGGTATAGCCCGTCGAAACTTCCATCTCGGTTATCGGAACGTATAACCGGCTTTGAAACAGGCTGTTCAGCAGGATGATTTTCAAATATTTTTCATCAAAATTTTCCAAATCACGGTTAGACAACCTGCTGATGATATTGTCACTCATATAGTCCAAAAACAACACCGGATTTCCGCGATAGGCTAATTCACGAACTGCAATTTTCATTTTAGAGAGGTCAATCAGCACATCCTCATTGTTTTCTTTTGTCAGCCGGGCGATGTATTCCCAGTAGAGCGTTTTGATGGAATAGTTGGGGATTTTCAGCCTCAATGTTCCTTCTTTCGCTTGGTCGATGGTCAGCAAACCCATATAAAACAGCAGGGAAACGAAATAATCGTCGTCGTTGAGCATATCAATGGAAAACTTTTGAAGTATATCCGAAATAATGCCGTCTTCTTTGACGATTTTGAGCAGCATTTCGCGGTTGCTGTCGTTTTGCGTCAATTTTTGCAGCCGTCCGTAATCGGTTTTCAGATTTAAGTCAATAATATATTCGGGCGGTTTTCTAAATTCAATGATTTGACTGAAAAAATAAAGCATCATAGCGGGATTATACACCCTGTGCGTCCCGTTTTTATGAAACAGATAACCGTTATAGTATGCCTGTATATCCACATTGATGCAAGTTTCGTCAACGCCTGTTTCTCGCATCAGCCACTTCACCTCTTCGTGTGTAAAACCCATCATCTCGTTGTATTTGGGGTTGAGAGTGAGGATGGTCGCAATATTGTATCCGCTTGTGAGGTCGTCGAGCATTACCGGCGAGATACCGGTGATGAATGTGCGGTTCACAATTGACGATTTGGCGGCATTTTTTATCTTTTCGTAGAAATCGCGCACGATACCGTTGGCTGCTATCATGGCTTTATACAAATCTTTCCCCATATATTTACCCATGGCAATAAGGTCGTTGGCGAAATGGTCGTATTCATCAATGATGAAAAAGAGTTTTATCCGGCTTTGCTCCGCAGCATCAAATACTTTTTCCAGAGATGAAATACCCTGTTTTTCGTCCTCTATCTGCCGGATATACTTTTTCGCATCAGGAAAAATAGAATCATACAAATTAAAGAAGTTACAAACCCTGTTCTGTACATTCGTTGAGAAGGACTTTACAAATCCCTGTTCGCTTGAAGTATCCAATCCTGAAAAATCAAATTTCAGTACGGCATACGTGTTTCTTTCGGGCGTAGGATGCTTGCCAATATAAAGGTCGCCAAACAACTCATTAAAACTTTCCGCCTCATTGAGGTCGTAATAATAAGACAGCGTCATAAAAAACAAACTCTTGCCGAATTTGCGCGGGCGGATGAAAAACTGATTTTTGTTGCTCTCCTGTTCCAACAACTCAATGTATTGTGTCTTATCCACATAAGCATAATTTTCAAGGATTATGCTCCTGAAATCCGAATTGCCGTAAGGCAGCCGCTTGTATTTTTTTGCTTCCATCGTAATAATAATTTGAGTACAAAGATAAGCATTTTTTTGTTATTTCCGTAGTTCAACCTTGATGCGCCGGTCATTTTCCATCGTAAACACAAGCGGCGTGATTTTGGATATTTCATTCAGTGCCTCGTCCAGACTGCCGTTCACGTTCATGGTGAGCGAGTATATATCCGCGCCATCGCTGCCGATTTTGAACGACACATCATACCAGCGTTCCAATTTTTCCAGCGCATCGTGCAGGGGAGTGTCGTTGAAGGTTATCAGATTGTTCTTCCAGGCACTCAATGAGCGGAGTTCGTTGTGATGAGTCATCGCGCAAAGGTGAGTGGTCTTGTCATATACTATCCTGTCGCCGGGGTTGAGTGCATATTCCTTGCGTGCTTCGGATTTAAAATTTATCTTCCCCTCGTCCAAACCAAGCCTTATTTCCTTTTTGTTGAGCCGGGCTTCCAAGTCAAAATTGGTGCCCGTCACCTGCACTTGCCCGCCGGAAACATCTATTATGAAGGGACGGTTGGGATTTTTCTCCACCATAAAATACCCGGCACCATCCAACTGTATTTTTCGTTCGCCAAGTGCAAAATTTCTTGGATAGCGCAATTTTGAGGCAGGTTCCAGATAAACCCGGCTTCCGTCTTGAAACATAAATTGCAAACATTCGCCTTGCGGCACCTGAATTTCCGTCATCTCTCCACTATTGAAAAGCGGCACACGGTTGTTTACATAGTTGTAAGAACCGGCAAACATGAACAATGGGATGATGACGGCGGCAACTTTTAACCGCCAAGAGCGAATTTGCCGCCAACGGATGCGGCGATTGATTTCCGCATAGATTTTCTCCGAAGGAATTTCTTTTAGACATTCCATATCTTCAAGATACGGAACGTCTTCATCCATCCTGTCGGACAACCAGCGAACGTCTTCTTCATATTCTGTTTTCATATCAATCTTATTTAATAGACACTAATTTATTGTATTTGGGTGATTGCAACGATGAAAATCCATTGATGCAACACCAGCCGCAACATCCGCAACGCGATAAGATAATGCGTTTTCACCGTATTCAGGCTGATATTCAAACGTTTGGCAATCTCCTCGTTTTTCAAGTTTCCCTCCATCTTGAGCAAGCAAATATTCCGCTTTTGCTCCGGCAAACTGTTGATGGCTTTGTAGAGCCGAGTGTGCATTTCTTCCTTTTCGAGCAAATCTTCCAAGTCATCCGCATCTTCCTTTTGCGCAACGTCGGCATCGTCAATTGCAAAAAAGGCAGGCTTCGACCCGCGCAATTGATTCAGGACATAGTTTTTCATCATGGTGTACAGAAAATTCCGCAGGTTTGTTTCTATAACCACCTCTCGCCGTATTTCCCACAAATGCACAAACACCTCCGCCGTTGCATCTTCGGCATCTTCCGCAGAAGACAAATAGCGAAAAGCAATGGAATAGAGCAACCGATGGTATCGTTGATAAATAGCCTCAAAGGCGTGTTTACTCCCATCATGCATAGCATCGGCAAGCTCCCTGTCTGAAATTGATGCGTCCAACATTGTCAAACTTGTGTTGTTTCCACTTTTTATATGCGTGTGTTTTATAATCGTGTTAATCTTGAAAATCTTGTGAAAATCAAGGTTCAGACATCTCATATTTGTCTTTCCCAATAAAAATGACGGAAAGATAGCGCACATCGGCACGTTCGGCAAACAGATGCGATTGGCGGTATTTCTCTAATTGGGCACTTGCCTCTTTGCGTTTTTCCCCAATGGATTTGGCATCCGATTTTTTGACGTATTTGATTTCCCAAACCCATTCCCAAGGGATTTCGGGCAACAATGGACTGCGCTTGAGCCAAATATCGGTATAGCCCGTCGAAACTTCCATCTCGGTAATCGGAACGTATAACCGGCTTTGAAACAGGCTGTTCAGCAGGATGATTTTCAAATATTTTTCATCAAAATTTTCCAAATCACGGTTAGACAACCTGCTGATGATATTTTCACTCATATAGTCCAAAAACAGCACCGGATTGCCGCGATAGGCTAATTCTCGGACTGCAATTTTCATTTTAGAGAAATCAATCAGCACATCCTCATTATTCTCTTTTGTCAGCCGGGCGATGTACTCCCAATAGAGCGTTTTGATGGAATAGTTGGGAATTTTCAGCCTCAATGTTCCTTCTTTCGCTTGGTCGATGGTCAGCAAACCCATATAAAACAGCAGGGAAACGAAATAATCGTCGTCGTTGAGCATATCAATGGAAAACTTTTGAAGTATATCCGAAATAATGCCGTCTTCTTTGACGATTTTGAGCAGCGTTTCGCGGTTGCTGTCGTTTTGTGTCAATTTTTGCAGCCGTCCGTAATCGGTTTTCAGATTTAAGTCAATAATATATTCGGGCGGTTTTCTAAATTCAATGATTTGACTGAAAAAATAAAGCATCATAGCGGGATTATACACCCGATGCGTCCCGTTTTTATGAAACAAATAACCGTTATAGTATGCCTGTATATCCACATTGATGCAAGTTTCGTCAACGCCTGTTTCTCGCATCAGCCATTCCACCTCTTCGTGTGTAAAACCCATCATCTCGTTGTATTTTGGGTTGAGAGTGAGAATAGTCGCAATATTGTAGCCGCTTGTAAGGTCGTCGAGCATTACCGGCGAGATGCCGGTAATAAAAGTGCGGTTCACGATGGACGATTTAGCGGCGGCTTTCAATCTTTCGTAGAAATCGCGCACCAAGCCGTTGGCGGCTATCATGGCTTTATACAAATTCTTACCTATCCTGTTGCCCATCGCAATCAAGTCGTTGGCAAAGTGGTCGTATTCGTCAATGATGACAAATATTCCTTTTCCTGCGGCTTCTACTGCATTAAAGGCAATTTGCAAAGAGCCGATGCCTCTTTTTTCATTGATTATTTGCTGAATAAGAACTTTGCTGTCAGGGATAATATGGCGATAAGTGTTAAGGAAATGAGTAACAGTCATCTCCACTTTCTCCGAAAAAGACTTTACAAACCCTTCCTCGCTTGAAGTATCCAATCCTGAAAAATCGAACTGCAAGATGGCATACGAGTTTCTTTCGGGCGTAGGATGCTTGCCTATGTACAAGTTGCCAAACACAGAGTCAAATTCGTCCGCATAGTTGAGGTCATAATAATACCACAGTGTCATAAAAAACAGACTCTTGCCGAATTTGCGCGGGCGGATGAAAAACTGATTTTTGTTGCTCTCCTGTTCCAACATCTCAATGTATTGGGTCTTATCCACGTAAGCATAATTCTCAAGGATTATGCTCCTGAAATCCGAATTGCCGTAAGGCAGCCGCTTGTATTTTTTTGCTTCCATCGTGATAATAAATTTGAGTACAAAGATAAGCAATTTTTTTGTTATTTATGTTTTTATCCTCAATTGCCTCAAATGCTCAGCCATTTTCTGCTCCTGCGGATTGTTTTGCGCCGTCCAAAATGTTTTGCCGGCGATTTCGGCGGGCAGAAATTCCTGTTCCACAAAATTATTTTCGTAGTTGTGGGCATATTTGTAGCCCTCCCCGTAGTTCATATCTTTCATCAGTTGGGTGGGTGCGTTGCGCAGATGGAGCGGCACGGGGAGGTTGCCCGATTGTTGCACTTCCGCCAGCGCATTGTCAATCGCCATATACGCCGAATTGCTTTTGGGGCTGTTGGCGAGATAGACGGTCGTTTCTGCCAGGATGATGCGGCTTTCGGGCCAGCCTATTTTGTGGATGGCATCGAAGCAGGCGTTTGCCAGCAGCAGCCCGTTGGGATTAGCCAGCCCGATGTCTTCCGATGCCAGAATCACGAGCCGTCGGGCGATAAATTTGGGGTCTTCGCCGCCCGCCACCATACGCGCCAGCCAGTAAATCGCGCTGTTGGGGTCGCTCCCGCGCACCGATTTGATGAATGCCGAAATGATGTCGTAGTGCATCTCGCCGCCCTTGTCGTAGGCGGTCGGATTTTCTTGCAGGCGGTCAATCACCTTTTCGTCGGTGATAACGATAGTGTCGCCGTCGTCGGCACTCACCACCAACTCCAATATATTCAGCAGTTTACGCGCATCGCCGCCCGAAAAGCGCAGCAGCGCAGCCGTTTCCTGCACCTCAATAGGCTTCTCTTTCAGTTCCACATCCTCTGGGGGCCGCCCGGCGTGGGCAAAACGACGCTGGCAAAAATCATCTCTATGCAGTTAGACATCCCTTTTTATACGCTGAGCGCGGTAAATTCGGGCGTGAAGGACGTGCGCGAAATCATCGACAAGGTCAAAAGCACGGCTTTTTTCAACAACGTGCGCCCTATTCTTTTTATCGACGAGATACACCGTTTCAGCAAGTCGCAGCAGGATTCGCTGCTGGCGGCGGTGGAAAACGGCACCATCACGCTGATTGGCGCGACGACCGAAAATCCATCGTTTGAGGTCATCCGTCCCCTCCTGTCGCGCTGTCAGGTGTATGTG
>BNTT01000085.1 GCA_025996815.1 Bacteroidia bacterium | reverse complement strand
CGCTCAAATCAAAGAAATCAATGAAGTTGTAGATATGTTTGAAAGGCATAAAATAGGAATAATAAACGCTATGAAAACAGGTGCTAACAACGCGCGAGCCGAACGATTAAACGGGGCAATACAAGAGCTAAAAACAATCGGAAGAGGTTACAGAAATACCGCTAATTTCAGAACGGCTATTCTCTTCTTTAACGGTGATTTAATGCTCTTTCCACACAATTCCCAGTAGAACCATAAAATTGTTGTTCGGAATTTTATTCTGTAAGGTTGCGATATAATCAACATTGCCAATAAGCCATATAAAAAATGGACGGCGGGCATTGATTTGAGTTTTCGCATCATAACAATTATAGTAGGTGCCATTGAAATGCGATGTAAGTCTGTAAATGGTAAATGCCGTTTGCGGAAATTGCTTGATATGTTCGGCAACATCGGTTTTTATACCAATTTGTTGATTAATAAGGTATTCATCAGCATTTTTATTCTTCCCTCCGGGCGAAAACACAAAATCCGAAACAAAAATCGAAACTATTTTGTCATTTGTCGCTTTCAAAACAGTTTTCAAAACATTTGCAATATCGGTGGTGCCACGATTACCTCCTCTTTTTTGGAAAGTTGTTGGCTCCAATTTGTCAATAAAATCCTCAATATCGCTTCCGTGCGGAATGATTTTACTGTTGATGTAGAACAAGTTGATAGAGTTTGCAATCCCTGATATTTTTATATCACTCAGATAACTGTAAACTGCGTGTTCAAAGTCCGTCTTTCCTTTCACATAGCCATCCATACTACCGGAGTTTTCAATGTAAACATTCACGACAGGTTTTTCAACCGACACATCCGGAGGCGGAAAAACAACCGTAGTAGTCACAACTTCACCTCTTTTGGGTTTGCCTTTCCTCTTATTATCACATGCGGCTAACAAGAGTAGCGCAACAAGGGCAACTGAAAAATTTCTCATAAATATCTTTTCCATCTTTTTATCGTTTTTATTCCTGAATTTTCAACATTTTGCACACACCAAGCCCCACCACGGCATAAACCATGATGGAGTTGATAAGCGTAATACTGAGGTGTACCCCAGCAATTTAGAACATAACTTGTTGATAATGAACGAATTAGGGGGGGGTACGTTTTGCAAAACCGCCCTCTGCTATTAACCTCATTGGATTGGGCAACCGCGAAACGGGCGACCGCAAGGGGCATCCCTGCGATACATGCTATTCTATGTGTGTAAATTGCCATTATCTTCATTATCATCGCGGATTTCGGCGGCAAAGTTAAACAATTTTTGTGAAAAATCAAACAAAAAAAAGAAAAGCTGATAAAAAAGGGAAAACTTTCCCATAAAAATTGGTTTGCATAGAAATTTAATATAACTTTGCCCCTCGAAATGACTGTTTAAAAGTTTTCAATAATTAAAAATGAACGTTGCAATAATAGACTACAATGCGGGAAACGTTTGCTCCGTCGTGAATGCCCTCAAACGGCTGGGCATTGAGCCTGCTGTGACGGCGGATAAAGACGTGATTCAAGCGGCTGACAAGGTGATTTTCCCCGGGCAGGGCGAAGCCACTCAAACGATGTGCTACCTGAAAGCGCATCGTTTGGATGAATTGATACGCAATCTAAAACAGCCTGTATTAGGGATTTGCATTGGGATGCAGCTCTTGTGCAAATCGTCGGAGGAGGGCAATGTGGATTGTTTGGGCATCTTTGACGCGCCCGTCCAACGCTTCCTGCCGCATCGGCACGCCGACAAAGTCCCCCACATAGGGTGGAACACGCTCACGGGCTTGAAAGGCGACCTGTATAAAGGCATCTCCGAAGGCGCGTTTGTCTATTTTGTGCACAGCTACTATGTGCCGCTCAATGCAAACGGCATTGCCACAACGGATTATATACAGCCCTTTTGCGCCTCCTTGCAGAAAAGCAATTTTTTTGCCACGCAGTTTCATCCAGAGAAGAGCGGGGCGGTGGGGGCGCAGATATTGCAAAATTTTATAGAACTATGATAGAAATTATCCCCGCAATAGACATCCTTGACGGCAAGTGCGTGCGCCTTGCCAAGGGCGACTATGCGCAGAAAACGGTGTATAACGAAGACCCGCTGGAGGTGGCGAAGATGTTTGAAGCGCACGGCATCAGCCGCCTCCATGTGGTGGATTTGGATGGTGCCAAGGCGCAGCATATTGTGAATTATGATGTGCTGGAGCGGCTGGCTACGCACACGTCGCTGGTCATCGACTTTGGCGGCGGACTGAAATCGGGCTTCGACCTCAATGTGGCTTTCGACTGTGGGGCGCAGATGGTGACCGGAGGCAGCATTGCCGTACACAATCCGGAGCTGTTTCAACGCTGGATTGACAAGTTTGGTGCCGACAAAATCATTCTGGGAGCCGATTGCCGCAACAATAAAGTGTCTGTAACAGGCTGGACGGAGGATTCCGGCGAAGACGTTATCCCATTTATCGCGAAATGGCGCAAGCAGGGCATCTCCAAGGTGATTTGCACCGACATTGGTTGCGACGGGATGCTCACCGGTCCGAATATCGACCTCTACAAACAGATTTTGGCAGCCGATTCGGAATGCTATCTGATTGCCAGCGGCGGCGTTTCGTGCCTCAACGATGTGCAACGGCTGGATGCGGCGCATATCCCCGCCGTGATTATCGGGAAGGCGATTTATGAAGGGAAAATTACACTGAAAGAGTTGGAATCACGCATACATTAAATCAATCACATCGGCATACCGCTCCAAAATCACGCGGCGTTTCATTTTCAGCGTGTTCGTCAGTTCCCCATTTTGGATGGAGAAAGACTCGCTGAGCAGTTCAAAACGCTTGATTTGCTCATATCCGGGAATATCTGCCTGCATGGCGCAGATGCGCTGTTCAAAAAGTTCGTGAATATCCTTGTCCTTATATAAATCCTCAACAGACGGGCGTGAGATGCCTTTCGACTTGGCAAATCGCAGCACTTCGGCTTCGTTGGGGATGATGAGGGCGGAAACGTATCGCCGCTGGTCGCCCACCACCATTGCTGCCTCGATGTATTTGTCGGTCATGAGGCGCGATTCGAGTTGCTGGGGAGCGATGTATTTGCCGTTAGAGGTCTTGTAGAGGTCTTTCAGGCGGTCGGTGAGCACAACGCCCTGTTTCTCGGTCAGATAGCCCACATCGCCCGTGCGGAAAAAGCCGTCTTCCGTGAATGCGGTGGCGGTGGCTTTGGCTTTTTTGTAATACTCCTTCATCACGCTGGCGGATTTCACGAGGATTTCGCCTTTGTCGCCGATGCGCACTTCCGTTTCGGGCATCACCTTGCCCACGGTGCCCACTTCAAACTGGCTGCGCGGGTAGCACGTGACGGTAGCCGTTGTCTCGCTCAATCCGTAGCCATACACCAGCGGGATGTTAAGCGCCCGCAAAAGCGTGATAATTTCGTCCGACAAAAAGGAGCCTGCTGCCGGAAAAATCACGCCGCGCTCAATGCCAACCGCTTTTTTCACTAAGCGATATACCGTTTTATCGTAGAAACGAAATTTCAGCCGCAGCACCAGCGGGGCTTTTTTGTTTTCGTTGCAGTAGTCCATAACATACCTCTCGCCCGTGTTGATGGCATCAATAAACAGATTGGCTACCAGCCAGTTGGAGTTGTCGATTTTATCCTGCACGCCGGCATAGACCTTTTCCCAGAAGCGGGGCACGCTGCACATCGCCTCCGGATGCACCTCGTGCAAACAGTCCTGAACAATGTGTGGGTCGGGGCAAATAGCGATGCTACAGCCTCTGTGGAAGCAATAGATGCTCCACGCTTTTTCAAAAATATGCGCCATCGGCAGGAAGCTCATCGACAGGAATCGCTGTTTCAGATAGTCCAGCCGTATGTCGTGGGTCTGCATCACGGCGCGATAGTTGGCGTGAGTGAGAACAACGCCTTTGGATTCGCCAGTCGTGCCGGAGGTGTATATAATATGCGCTGTGTCGTCGTTCAGTGCACTTTTCATTCGCTTTTCGACGGAGATAATGTCCTGCGAATTGCGGTTTTTCGGCGAGATGAATGCCTCAAAGTAGATGGTTGTCTTGTCGGTGAGCGCAAATTTCACCGCAGGGTCGAGAACAATCAGTTGTTTGAGATGCGTGATGCGCGATGTTTGGAGCGTGTATGCCTTGTCGTACTGGTCCTGCTCGCCCACGAATAAAATTTCGATTTCCGCCTCCCGAAGGATGTAGGTCAATTGCGCAGTGGACGCGGTGGAATACAGCGGCACCACCGCCCCGCGATTGGCAAACGCACCGTAGTCCACATAAAAACATTCGGCGCGGTTGGGCGTATAAATGCCGACATTGGCTTGCGGTTTCAGCCCGAAGTGGCACAAGGCTTGAGCCACAGACATAACTTTCTTAGAAAATTCATTCCACGACACGGAATGCCACTTATGCGTGTCCCTGTCGCGTATTTTCAGTGCTTCTTCGTCGCCAAACTTGCTCGCTTGCCGATGAATTAATTCAGATAAATGATGACATTCCATTGTTCAACCGTATTTGGTCGCAAAAGTACAAAATTTTTATCTAACTTTGCCGAATATTCGTAATTATTATGAAAAAATTTGATATTTATTATCGTGAAGCAGTTGATTTGCTCAAACAATTGCTCGCCATTCCGTCGTTTAGTCGCGACGAAAAGGCGGCAGCAGACCTCTTGGAGGCGTTTTTAAAGAAGAAGAACAGGTCGCCCAGCCGCAAGGGAAATAATGTGTGGGCACGGTCGGCAAATTGGGACGACGCGCGTCCCACGATTCTGCTCAATTCGCATATCGACACCGTGAAGCCCGTTGCCGGCTGGACGCGCGACCCGTTTGCGGCAACGGAGGAGGGCGACAGGCTCTATGGCTTGGGCAGCAATGATGCCGGCGCGTCGCTGGTGTCGCTGTTGGCGGCGTTTCTGCACCTCTGCGGGCTTGACGCGCAATCTCCGGCTCCTCACAGCAATTATATTTTTCTTGCCTCGTGCGAGGAGGAGGTGTCCGGCAAGGGCGGGATAGAATCGGTGTTGCCCGACTTGCCGCCGATAGCGGTGGCGGTGGTGGGCGAGCCTACGGGGATGCGTCCTGCCATTGCCGAGCGCGGACTGATGGTGCTGGACGGCGTTGTGCACGGCAAAGCGGGGCACGCCGCCCGAGACGATGGCGAAAATGCCATCTACAAGGCATTGCCGGTGATTGAATGGTTCAGCCGGCTGCGCTTCCCGAAGGAAAGCACGCTGCTGGGTGGCGTGAAAGCCACTGTAACGATGATTGACGCGGGCACGCAGCACAATGTGATTCCCGACGAGTGCCGCTTCACGGTGGACGTGCGCACCAACGAACTATACACTAACGAGCAGATTTTCAACGAGATAGCCGCGCAATGCGGGTGCCACCTCTCGGCGCGGTCGTTTCGCCTCAACTCATCGAGCATCGACCCCAACCACTATGTCGTGCAACGCGCCAAACAAATGGGCTTGGAGCCCTATGGCTCGCCCACGCTCTCCGACCAGGCATTGATGCCGTTCCCATCGGTCAAGATTGGTCCCGGAGCCTCCGAGCGGTCGCACACGGCTGATGAGTTTGTCCTTTTGTCGGAAATTCGGCAGGCGGTGGAGGTCTATGTGGGGTTGATTGCTTAGCCTAATGAGCCGGCGAGTTTATTTTAATGATTATCCGCAATCATACCACTAAATAGCCTAAGTTCCAGATAAGGTTAGCCCGTAGGGCTTTCATATCAATAGAAAAACCGCCCCACCCACCCATTATTGCCCTAACGGGCAAAGTAATGTCTGAACCACGATTTTAATAAGATTAAAGGATTAACAAGATTTTTTTATCCTGTTAATCCTAAAAATCTTGCAAAAATCGTGGTTCAGACAAAAAAAACAGCAGAGTCGAATCACTTCGCCTCTGCTGCACAATAGATTTATTTTTTATCAAATCTTCACTAACTTCAATGCTTTTGTGCCAATGCGCACGATGTAAATGCCTTTTTGCAATTGGCTTACCGGAATAACTTCCGTAGAATTTGCCGCTTTGCGCGTGAACACAGCGCGACCGTTTGCATCATAGAAGCGGAGCGTTTCGTTGCCTTGCAAGCCGGTGATTGTTACACTTTCGGTTGCCGGGTTGGGATACAACTTCATTGCTGCAACTTCTTCCACGTCGATGATGCCTGTGCCACCGCCTTCTCCTTCACTTTCCAGTAGTGTTACGGATTCAGAGGCTTCTGAGGTCAAGAATGTGCCATCTTCAAAGGTTACCGTCACCGTGAAGGTGTAGGTTTCGCCGGGGGTCAAGCCTTCCACTGTGATGGGGCTTTCTGCGCCTTCTTGTGAGATGTTTCCGGGGGTGGACACTACCGTGTACTTGGAAACCGGCTTGTCATCGTTATGGGCAATGAACGTTACTGTTGCCTTACCGTCGCCTGCAGTGCCTGCTGAGGCAGTGACGTTGGTCGGTTTCGTCGGGTTTGGTACCGGATCCGGATCTGCCGGTGCCAGAATCGTTACCGCATTAGAAGGTACAGATGTCATACCCGATTCATCGGCAAAGTTTACCGTTACCTTGAAGGTGTAGGTGGTGTCGGGGGTCAAGCCTTCCACTGTGATGGAGGTTCCCGTGCCGGTTTTTTCGATGCCATGAGGGGTTGACCTTACCGTGTAACCGGTGATTGTCTTGGCTGGATTGCCCGGATCGGCGGTGGTGAACGTTACCGTTGCCTTAGCTGTGTCTGCTACGGCAACGATGTTGCTCGGTGCTGTCGCTGCCCTTGTGTCCCCTGCAGTAGGCGATACCGTACCAAGGATTGTGTATGGAGTACTCCAACCGACTAAACCTACTCCATTATATGCTTCTACATCAACGGTATATTCTTTTCCATTGACTGCCGGTACGTGGATAGGACCGGGCACTGGTCTTGTGACCGTCGTAGCGGGATCGGTATCGGGAGCGACCGGTGTCAGTGTCACTCTGTAATCGGTAATTGCAGCGTAGTTGTCAACTTCGTTAGTAATCGTCACAACTACTTCTGAGTTGCGTCCTGCAGCTGTAGCACCAGTTATAGTCGGAACATCGGCTATGGTCAGCGTGCCGGGAGAAGAGTGCACGTTGTAGTTTGGATCCGCTGCTGCCGTACTGAAAGTAATGGCATTATCAACAACTCTCGGCGCAGTAATATCTAGACCACCGATTGTCAGTACGGGCTGCGTATTCAAATCGGCTGCGCCTTCTCCGTTCTCAAAGCCATTGTAGTCTACAGTAGTAGGACCAGCAACAGCAATAGCGCCAGTCGACGCAATGATAGTTTGAGGCAATGCTGTCACATAGAGGTCTTTCGGCTCCACCGTAATATTATAACTTGTTTCTGCTCCGGAATGACCAGCACCCGGTGCTATCTTCGCCGTAATGGTTGCCGTGCCTGCATTTCCAATTATAACTTCACCGGTGTAAATAACGTCGGCAACGGTTGGGTCGCTAGAAGAGTAGTCAATGGAGCCACGGTTGTATGCACCTGGTGTTGCTACTATATCCGTGATTGGTGCGTGACCGTAAATGAACGCCGTGTCTTCTACAGCAAAACTGAGGGTTTCTATTACATCTGATGTAACGACGATTGGCAAACTCACCGAAGCGGTCGTATAGTTCTGCGTTTCGACATCAACGGTAATCGCTGCACCGCCGGCAGCCGACCCTCCGGTAATGGCATAGTTCAACATGCGATTGTTCGCGCCGCTTAAGCCGATGGGACCAAAGGTAACACCGGATCCATGGACAGAATCCACGTTGGAGTAGCTCCTTGTGCCTGCATCGGCGGCACTCAGCAAGAGGTTATTCAAATCGAATGGATAACTGTCGGAAGCGCCGGTACCAAACGCATTTATGTTCAGATTCTGAGGCGTAACGGTCAAGCCGCCCGCCTTGGCAATATCCCCTGTCAGAGTACTGGGAAGGTCGGTGGTTGCGCCTGTTGCAAAGGTGTAATTCTTTGCATCGACTAAAGGATTAGCATTATCAAGCGTAACGGTGCCGATAACAGGTATGCCTGTTCCCGCGTTGGCACTGCTATAATCCGCGACAATCTCGTAATCATAAGTGCTTCCTGCGGTTCCGGGTCCTGTAAAGGTTTGTCCGGCTACAAACCCGCTGAATGTCACGGCTACATCCGCATTCGTAATGGCGGTCGCGTTATTAAAAGTTTTCACCGCCGTGACTGTGGCACCGCTAATGGTAAGCACTTTCTTGTTAATTTCGAAAAACTCCTGTTTAGTAGAACCACCGTCATAATTCCCCATACCGGTAATTGTCACGTCAGCTGTTCCCGCATCTTGATTGTTGTTGTATTCACCCGGGGTTAGAACTATGTAGTCAACGCCCGCAAGCAGTGGGGCGTCCCGTACAACATCTCTGACAAGAATCGGAGGCGTCTGGAAATTGCCATTGTACGTAATAGGTGCAGTAGGAAATGTAATTTCAATATCTGGATCCGTTCCCACTGTAGTAGCAGCGAGGCTTTTCGCGTTAATGTCGAAAGTCGTCGTTTCAGAACCCGTAAAATTCCCTATACCGTTAACTGTCACGCTTCCTGCTCCTGCTCCCTCATTTATATTGGGGCCGTAGGAAATAGTGTAGTCAGTGGGCGCAAGTGCGGTGGGGGTCACACCAGAGTTATCGACCGAAGCAATCGCAAGCATCAGTTGTGAGCCGGTGTACACCTCACTACTAGCAGAGAGTACAAGAGTAGTACCAGAATTTAGGGATAGCGGGACAATGTCGAAATTGCTCAAAACAACCGACCCGGCAATGTAATTATCACCTTCCCCAATTTCAGCCGTTACGGTGTACGAGCCGACATTGGTAGGGGGAGTGCTACCGTTATACATTATCGCGAATGAGCCGCCAGGGTTTGACTTGGGTGTGCTAGATTCAAAAGCCACGGCACTACCGGTAACACTTTGTGGCGTGCCATCAAAAGTGATATTACCCGTCGGTATTGTGGCTCCCGTCACATCCAAATCGAAAAGTGTCGGGGTGGCTTTCTCAATTACGTAAGGAGTGGGCAAAGTAACCGTCCCGGCAAAGAAATTATCACCGGAACCATCAAACACAACCGTTACGGTGTACGTGCCGGCGTTCACAGGGAGAGCGCCACCGTCATACTCCACCGTGAGTGTGCCTTCACCGCTCTTGGTTGCCACAATAGCCGGGCTAAAGGTGGCCCAGTCGGTAGTGTGGTCGTCTCCATCATACTCGATACCCGCCAGAACACCCGCCGGAAATACGATAGTCGCCGGATCCAAATCGGCAAGTGTCGGGGTGGCTTTCACAATCTCGTACGTCGTCGTATTGGTACCGACGGTATAGGTAGGATGTGAAGTAAGACCGTCGTCGACGACCTCAATTGTAACAATCCCGACATCTGTTCCGTGATTGCCGGAGGAGGCGGTGCTGCCGGTGACATTGATAATGACGCCGCTCGTAATAACTGTACCTGCATCGTCCCTAATGTACAAATCAGCAACAGTCGGCACCTGTAGCGTACCGTTGTAGACGGCGGGCGCGAATGCGGGATTAATAACGGTGACCGAGCTGATAACATCAGCTGCAAACGCGGGCAACAGCGTCGAAGACGCCAGCACCGCGGCAAAGATGAAACGCCCGAAGCGTTTCGCTTGATTGAGCATCCCGTGGGATACTTTCTGTAATTTCTGTTTCATTTGTTTTTTAATTTTATGTATTTAAACTATAATTGTTTTTTTGTCCTTCAAGGATACACACATAAAAAAAGCGCGGACAAAATCTAATTTCATCCGCCTATTGTGGTCTTAGGATACCGTGCAGTCAAATAAAACAAGTCATGCCCACACCGTACAGTGTGAACGTCTTCGCTTTATTCCCTTGACTGCTCTGAAAGTTCCTAAGTTTCAATAGGCAAGAGTGATAAGCAATAACGCTTTTTCCTAATTTAAAATGTGTGCATAATTACATTTTACGTTTTCATAATGATAATTTTTTAATTGTTTTTACTAATTGCTACTAAATCACGGGGGCAAAGGTAAGCATTATTTTTTAAACTACCAAATTTTTCTAAATTTGGATAATTCTTTTTTGGGGGTGCTATTTTTAGCCTCGCAGAGGCGATATGTGCATAACCGTGGGTGGATTCCGGTTTCTACCAATATATTGTGCCTAACAAAAAAGAGATAGTCATCTACCCCGTGCCTTACCCTCGCGTGCCTTACCCTGCACTGCGCTTCGCTTGTACAGGGTTATCAAAATTTAACGCCTTCCGGCGTAACACATGTTTTTGCCTCCCTCCTCAACCGCGCCACAGCCACCCCCAGCCCCTCGCGATACTTGGCAACCGTGCGGCGCGCCACATCATAGCCTTTCGCCGTCAAGAGTTGCGTCAGGGCATCGTCGCTCAGGGGTTTTGTCTTGTCTTCTGCTTCTATGCACTCTTGGAGGATGGCTTTTATTTCGCGGGTGGACACCTCTTCGCCCTGCTCGTTGGTTAGCCCTTCCGAGAAGAAGTATTTCAGGAGGTAGATGCCCCAATTGGTTTGCACGTATTTGCTATTGACCACGCGCGAGACGGTTGAGATGTCGCATTCGGCTATTTCGGCTACGTCTTTGAGTATCATTGGTTTCAACGTGCTGCTTTCGCCTGTCAGGAAAAACGTTTTTTGGATGTTCATAATCGCCTCCATCGTGTTGCGGAGGGTGTTTTGACGCTGGCGGACGGCGTCGATAAACCAGCGGGCGGCATCCGTTTTTTGTTTGACGAAAGCCGCCGCGTCGTCGTTTTTGGCGTATTGCTCCAGCATTCCCAAAAAGTCGCGGCTGACGTGCAGTTCGGGGATGTTGTGCGACGGCATACTCAGCAGCAACTTGCCGTCGAGCGTTTCCACCGTGAAATCGGGGGTGATGTGCGCCATTTTCGTTTCCGTGGCACTCCCCCACGCACTGCCGGGCTTCGGGTTGAGGCTCGTGATTTCTTTCACAACCTGCTTGAAGGTGTCGTCTGGAATGCTCAAGCCGCGTTTTATTTTGTCGTACTGCTTTTTTGAAAAGGCTTCAAAATAGTCCGCTACGATGCTGCGAGCCAACGTCCGCTCGTGCGTGTCTGCCTTTCGCTCAAGTTGGAGGAGCAAACATTCCTGCAAATTTGTTGCGCCAATGCCGGCGGGGTCTAATGTTTGCACCACGAGGTGCAACACCTCCCCCAATTCGTTGGGCGACACATCCATCGTGTATTGAAACAGCAAGTCGTCGGAAATCGCGCCCAGGTTGCGGCGCAGATAGCCGTCGTCTTCGAGGTTTCCAATCAGATATTCGGCGATTTGCGTGGCGCGTTTGGTCAGTTTTTTCAGTTGAAGTTGATTTTGCAGATATTCGTGAAACGACTCGGCTTCCGAATAGGGAATTTCCGTGCGTGGCTCGCTTTGGGCGGCATTGTTGTAGGCATAGTCGGGCACGTCGTCTTCCGTCAGGTAGTCGCCGAGCGTGGGGTCGCTGTCCGGAGCGAGTTCCGTATCAGTTGGTTGCAAGTCGTCGTCGAGCGCACTGTCCGGCTCGTCGGGAAGTTCTGCGCCCATTTCGAGGGCGGGATTTTCTTCGAGTTCCTGCACGATGCGGTCTTGCATTTCGAGGGCTGTCAGTTCCAGCAGTTTGACCTGCTGAATTTGCAGCGGCGACAGCTTCTGCTGCTGTTTGAGGGTCTGTTGTTGCCGAAGTGCCATCTATCGTTTTTATTTTTTTGCGCAAAGTTATGAAATAATTACGAATTATGAATTATTTTGTACCTTTGCAGTCCGTTACCGGATATATTTTATTTAAAAATGGAAGAAAATAGTGTCTTTTGCAAAAAACTCGCAGTAGTTTTTATGAGTGTGTCAATGGGATTGTTTTGTGCTTGCAACACGGATAATCAAGTGCCTGAATCTCGGATACAGGCGGGTATCGCCCGTGTAAGCGGTAAGGTTAGCGGGTCGCTCCCATTTGAAATCAACGAGCAGACCAATAAAATCGCGTTGAGCACCAATAATCCGCTGCTTGCTTATGATATTCAGTACGACAAAATAAAACGCGGCTTGAGCATTCCAGACGACACCTTCAAGCAGGTTGTGAAAGAAATCA
>BNTT01000084.1 GCA_025996815.1 Bacteroidia bacterium | reverse complement strand
GTCGGTATCAAACAACGCCCGAAAATTGTTTATCCCATCAACTTCCAGCATCGTGGCAAACAAGCGCGGCGAGTTCCGGATGAAATTGGACAGTTGCACGATTTTGACGTGCGGAAAATTGTTGGGGCGTAGCCTCAGCCGCTTGAAAATTTGGCTTTCCAACGGCTTCAGGTTGTGTTCTTTCTGCAAAAATTGATATTCAATATTCAAACAGTTGTAATACCGCTCGTTGAGGTCGCGTTCGTTCAGCAATCCCGCCTGCCCCAAAAACAGGGCTTCGGTCTGAAAACTCGAATGGGCGTGGTGGAAGACACATTTCAGCGGCAGACTCTTGGCGAGGCGTTCAAACGCATCATTGTTGATTCCAAAACCGAAATTGCGCGCCAGAGTGATGTAAAACACGGTATTCCAGTCGCCGCGATACGTTTTCAGGAGTTCCAGAATGGTCTGCGTTTTCCGTTCGAGCCGCTCGGTGAGCAGAGCCGCTGTCCAATCCGACAGATAAATTGTCGGCACGGTGTTTATCTTGTTGAGGCACGGCACAGGGTCTTCCATCTTCACAAACGACGAATATTGGTCATACAATTTGTCGGGAATCGGCATCACCCATTGCGGAATCAGCCGCCCCGAAGCGTCCGTGACGACCGGCTCGTCCACCACCTCCACCACATGCAAAATGGTCGAATTATACGCGCTGTCGGTGTCGTGACCGTGCTGATACCAGTCAGACGAGCGGCAATGCAACTCAATATTGCCCGCCCAAATTTGCCCGTCCAAGCGAATCTTCGCGTTGAAAAAATCGGGTCCGGCATCCGTATTATAGATTCCGGCGTCAATCACTTCCAAAGTCATTCCTTCGGCTGTCTTAAAACTGTCGGCAGCATACAATTTATGCTTCCAAACGTAGTGTAGAAAGGTTTCCATACTTTTCGCTTTGCTAAATTAATTTGTAAACATTCGCATCACAAATATTTTGCAAAGGTACTACTTTTTTTTCAAATAATCAAATCACAAATAATGCACTGAATTTTCGAGGAACGGGCGTTTCAAACCGCAGGATTTCGTGCGTGACGGGGTGGATAAAAGCCAGCACACGGGCGTGTAAGCCCATTCGCCCGATGGGGGAACGTGCGCCGCCATATTTTTTGTCGCCGATGATGGGGTGTCCGATTTCTTGCATGTGCACGCGGATTTGGTTTTTTCGCCCCGTTTCCAGCTCAACTTTCAGCATGGCATACTCGGCGTTTTTTCGCATCAGGCGATAATGTGTTACCGCCTGTTTGCCGGCACCTCCCTGATATGCCGCATGGACTTTGAACGCTTTGCTTTCGCGCAAAAACGATGTAATCGTGTCCTCCTCTTTTGCCGGAACGCCCTCTACAACAGCGACATACACGCGCTCGGTAACAATTTCGTGCCAACGTTCCTGCATCTCCATTTGCACGTCTCGGTTTTTGGCAAAAAGCATCAGCCCGGAGGTTTCGCGGTCGATGCGGTGCACGACAAACAGGCGATTGCGCGGGTCTTTTTTCTTCAAATAGTCGGACACGACGGCAAAAGCCGTAGCATTTTCCTTCCCGTCGTCGGTTGCAACCGCCAGCAACCCCTCCGCTTTTGCGACCACAATCACAAAATCGTCTTCATACACCACGCTCACTTTGGGATGGCTCAACTCATACTGCCCCTTGCCGGTCGTGTTAACAGTAACGCTGTCGTTGGGCTGAAGCGCATAATTGAATTGCGACGTCGGCTTCCCATTGACGCACACCTGCTTTTTCGCCAGCATCGCCTTAAGCGCAGTGCGACTTTTCCCCTCAAAATGGATACCCAAAAACGCCATCAACTCCATCGGAGCCTTCACCCGAAGCAAAGTTTGCCTCTCTTTTTTATTTACATTAGCCTTCACGGCACAAATGTAGTCATTTTTTTTCAAACAAATTTTGCTTTGCTTAAATTATTCAAAATTTTTGCTTACCTTTGTCGCTGATAAAAATTTATAAAGAATATGACAATAAAATGAATAAAATCACACAACGTTTGCAAGAAGTAACAACACCATGGAAGATAATCCGGCTTTTTACCACAGCACCGTTGTGTTGGCTGTTGGTTGCTTTTACTTTCCTATGCGAAGGGTATTCGCCTTTTGAGTTATATTTTTGTATATCATTAGGTGCTTTCTTTGGAATAGTGTGTTTGTTCTACTTTTTCATTAAAAGTATAGTAAAAGCGAGAAGAAAAATAAGAGTATCAGCATTAAAAATATATTTCTATGTTTTTGTATTGTTTTTTCATAGTCTTTTTATGATGTATTTGTATCAAGCACATATCTTTACATCTTGGAAAAGTTTGTTAATCACCATTCCGGTAAGTGTTGGATTATGTATTGCTTTTCTGCTGAGAATAATGGGTAAATCGAATCTCTATTCAGCGTAGGCTCTGCCTGCGTTGGAGATAAAAGCACGGCTCCAGCCTCTCAATTTGCCCTCAATTTGCCAATTCAGAGACAAATTTGATGCGGACGAGGCGAATTTCCTCTTCGGTATATTCTTTCCCAAGTTCTTCGATGGCGGCTTCCATGTCGTCGGTTTCGGATTCTTGGAAATAGGAGCAGATGTCTCCGATGTGTTCTTCGTCCATCACTTCGCTGAGGAAATAGTCGATATTGATTTTTGTGCCGGAATAGACGATGGCTTCGATTTCGTCGAGTAACTCGTTAAATTCCAAGCCTTTACTTTCTGCAATCACGTCTAATCCCACTTTTCGGTCGAGGCTTTGGACGATGAAAATTTTTAGTTTCGACTTGTTGGCAACGGTGCGGATGCGTAAATCCTCCGGACGCTCGATTTCATTTTCGGTGACGTGACGCTTAATCAAATCCACAAATTCCTGTCCGTAACGCTTGGCTTTGCCCGAGCCAACGCCGGGGATGTTTTGCAACTCGTCGATGGAAACCGGATAAGTCGTCGCCATAGCCTCCAGCGAGGGGTCTTGAAAAATCACATACGGCGGCACGCCCAATTTTTTGGACATCTTTTTGCGCAAATCTTTCATGATGGAATACAAAGCGGGGTCAACGGCACACGATGCCCCCCCGCGGATGGGCGTTTCGTCGCGCTCGTCGTCCTCAAAATCATTGTCCTTGGTAATCAAAAACGGGGTCGGTTCCATCAAATATTTGTGCCCTTCGGGCGTGAGTTTGAGCAAGCCGTAATTTTCGATGTCTTTGTTCAAAAAGCCCGCTATAAGTGCCTGACGGATAACTGTGTTCCACGTTTTTTCGCTCGTATCTTTGCCCGTGCCAAAAATTTCCAACTCGTCGTGCTCGTAAGTGATGACGGCAGCCGTTTTTTTGCCCTGCAAAATGTGGATGATGTGGTCGGATTTGAACTTATTGTTCAGTGCCTCAACGGTTTCCAACACCGAGATGAGCAGTTCCTTGGCATCAATCTGCTTTTTGGGATTCAAACAATTGTCGCAGCAACCGCAATTATCCTCGTTATATTCCTCGCCAAAATAGTGCAGGAGCACTTTTCGCCGGCAAACGGACGTTTCGGCATAGGCATGCGTTTCTTCCAGCAACTGCTTGCCGATTTCCTGCTCGGAAATGGGTTTGCCCTGCATAAATTTCTCCAATTTTTGCAAGTCCTTGTTGATATAAAAGACGATGCACTTGCCCTCGCCGCCGTCGCGACCGGCGCGTCCCGTTTCCTGATAATAGCCCTCAAGGCTCTTGGGGATGTCGTAATGTATCACATAGCGCACGTCAGGCTTGTCGATGCCCATCCCAAAAGCGATGGTGGCAACGATGACATCGACCTGCTCCATCAAAAACTTGTCCTGATTTTCCGACCGCTTGGTCGATTCCATTCCCGCGTGATAGGCGAGGGCTTTGATGCCGTTTGCCTGCAAAATTTCGGCGAAATCCTCCACCCGCCTGCGCGAAAGGCAATAAATAATCCCCGATTTACCCTCGTTTGCCTTGATATATTTGACAATTTCTTTGTCAATATCCGGCGTTTTCGGGCGCACTTCGTAATACAAGTTCGGGCGGTTAAACGACGATTTGAAGACCGCCGCGTCTGTCATCGTCAGGTTTTTCTGAATATCGTGCTGCACCTTGGGCGTTGCCGTAGCGGTGAGCGCAATCACGGGATGGTCGCCTATCTCATTGACAATCGGGCGAATACGACGATACTCCGGACGGAAATCGTGCCCCCATTCGGAAATACAGTGCGCCTCATCAACCGCGTAGAACGACACGGGCACTTCGCGCAAAAATTCAATGTATTCATCCTTCGTCAGCGACTCCGGAGCCACATACAGCAATTTTGTTTTGCCGTTCAGGATGTCTTTTTTCACCGTATCAATCGCCGCGCGGTTGAGCGACGAGTTGATGAAATGGGCGATGCCATCTTCCTCGCTGAAATTGCGCATCGCGTCCACCTGATTTTTCATCAGCGCGATGAGCGGCGAGATGATGATAGCCGTGCCGGGCATCAAAAGCGCGGGCAACTGGTAGCAGAGCGACTTGCCGCCGCCGGTTGGCATCAGCACAAACGTGTCCTTTCCGTCCAAAACGTTACGGATAATCGCCTCCTGGTTGCCCTTAAACGTGTCAAAACCAAAATGCTTTTTCAATGCCTCTGTAAGAAATTCTTTGCTATACATAGTTATCTACTATTCCCAATCATTGAGCAAAGGTATATTATTATTTTGATATAATCCAAATAAAATCGCTTTTTTTTGAAAAAAAATGAAAAAAGTTTGACACATACCGCCACAAACACCTCACAGTGGGCTTTTTGCAGACAGATTGGAATGCGCCCGCCGGCTATTTGTTCAATGCGGGGGAGTTTTATTTCACTTCCCAGGTATCCAGCGTCAAAAGATAGTCGCGCAGTGTGCGTGACGGCTTTTTGGCTTGCACATCGGCGATTTGCTTTTCCACTTCGGCATCGTAGGTGGGGGCTTCCACGTCGCGGATAATTCCCAGTGCGACAGGCAGTTCGCCACCGTCCATCAGTGCCAATTTCAGGTGCAGGGTGGGGTCAATGGTCTTTGCATCGTGCACCAGCACCTTGTCGAGCGTGTGCCCGCCTTCGCCGATGGTCACGGCTTTCAGGTTGAAACCGTCTTGCACGATGCCGCGGTTGTTGTCTTTGCCGAAGAGCATTTTTTCGCCGTGCTTGAGCGTGATGGTCTTGTCGGCGCGCACGTCCCTGTGGATGATGGATTCGTTGATGCCGTCGTTGAAAATCACGCAGTTGAGGATGACCTCCGTCACAGATGTGCCTTTGTGTTTGGCAGCCGCCACGAGGATGTCAGGGGCGTTTTTCACGTCGGTGTCGATGATGCGGGCGAAAAATTTGCCGCGCGCACCGATTGCCAATTCTGCCGGACGAAATGGGTCTTCCACCGTGCCGTAGGGCGACGATTTGGACACAAAGCCGCGTGCCGAGGTGGGGGAATATTGCCCCTTTGTTAAACCATATATCTTATTGTTCATCAACAGGATATTGATGTCCACATTGCGCCGCACCGCGTGAATAAAATGGTTGCCACCGATTGCCAGACAGTCGCCGTCGCCCGTTGCGAGCCAAACAGACAACTTCGGATTAGCCACCTTCGCGCCGGTAGCAATGGCTGCACCGCGCCCGTGGATGGTGTGAAACCCGTAGGTGTTCATATAATAGGGCAACCGCGACGAACAGCCGATACCGGAAATCACGGCGGTGTTGTGAGGTGCCACACCCAAGGTTGCCATCGCTTTATGCAGGCTGCTCAACACACCATAATCGCCGCAACCGGGGCACCAGCGCACTAATTGAGAGCTTTTGAAATCTTTTGCTTCGTAAGTATTCATAATTATTTTTCAATTATTTTAATAATCTCCTCCACAAGGCGGGCAACGATGAACGGCTGCCCCTTCACGCGATTGAATTGATAGGGATTGAAGCCGCCGATTTTGGAGCGCAGGTAGCCTGCGAATTGTCCCAAATTCTGTTCGATGACCAGCACTTTTTTGTATTTTCTCAGAATTTCCTCCGCGTTTTTCGGCAACGGATTGATGTAGCGGAAATGCGTGAATGCCACTTTTTTGCCCGTTTTGCGCACGTCGGCAACGGCTTCGGAGAGGTGTCCGCAGGTGCCACCCCAGCCCACAACCAGCGTGTCGGCATCTTTGTCGCCCAGCACTTCCTGCAATGGCAGCACGTCGGCGATTTTATCGACTTTTGCTTGACGCACCTGCACCATTTTTTGGTGGTTGTCGGGGTCGGTCGAGATAGAGCCTTTGTCGTAGTCCTTTTCTAAGCCTCCGATGCGGTGCATAAAGCCTTCTGTGCCCGGAATTGCCCAATAGCGCACGTCCGTTTTCGCGTTGCGCGTGTAGGCTTGCCAATTTTGGGCGAGCTGTTCGGGCTTCACGTAGGGCGGTTTTATGTCGGGATATTCCGCCAAATCGGGAATGTGCCAGGCGGACGAGCCGTTGGCTATGTAGCCGTCGGTGAGCAAGATAACGGGGGTGAGGTGCTCCAGCGCGATTTTTGCTGCCCAATAAGCCGAGTCGAAACAGTCGGTCGGCGAGAGGGCTGCCATCACCACGGCGGGGCTTTCGCCGTTGCGTCCGTAGAGGGCTTGCAGCAGGTCGGTTTGCTCGCTTTTGGTGGGCATACCGGTGGAAGGACCGGCGCGTTGCACGTCCACAATCACCAGGGGAATTTCGGCAATCACCGCCAAGCCGATGGCTTCGCTTTTGAGTGCCAAACCCGGTCCGGAGGTGTTCGTGGCGGCGAGGCTGCCTGCAAACGCGGCTCCGATGGCAGTGCAGATACCGGCAATTTCGTCTTCGGTCTGCATCACCTTCACGCCCAGCTCTTTACGCGCCGTCAGTTCGTGCATCACGTCCGTTGCCGGCGTGATGGGATATGAGCCTAAAAAGAGTTGCAACCCTGCTTTTTCGGCGGCGGCAATCAAGCCGTAAGCCGTTGCCTTGTTGCCGTTTACGTCGATGTAAAAACCTTTCTTTTGCGGTGTTGTTTCGATGCGATAGGTCGAAACACTTGCGTGGATGTTGTGTCCGTAGTTGAAACCCGCCTGCAACACTGCCAAACTTGCTTTCAAGGCATCCGGTTTCTTTTTGAACTTTTCGGACAGCAGTTTTTCCACAATCTCGATGGGGCGATTAAACAGCCAGCAGACCAGCCCCAGCGCAAAGATATTGCGGTTTTTGAGGGCTTGCTTGTTGTCGGCAATGCCTTCCAAGCAGTCCTTACACATCTGCGTGATGCTTGCCGCCACCACTTGCACCGAGTGGAGACCCAATTCCTTGAACGGGTCGTCGGTCGTGAAAAGGGCTTTTTCCAAGTCCTCTTTTGCGAACGAATCGGTGTCGATGATGACCACCGAATCCTTTTTGAGGAACTGCGCATTCACTTTCAGCGCGGCGGGATTCATCGCGATGAGCACGTCTGCCTTGTCGCCGGGCGTGAACACCTCCTTTGCGCCCAACTGCATCTGAAACCCCGAAACACCGCTCAGCGTGCCGTGAGGGGCGCGAATTTCAGCCGGATAGTCGGGAAAAGTGATGATTTCGTTGCCCAACTCCGCAGAAAGGTTGGAAAACATCGTCCCCACCAACTGCATCCCATCGCCGGAGTCGCCCGAAAAGCGAACCACCACGCGGTCTAATTCTCTAATTTTAGTTTCCTGTGCCATAAAATTATATGCCAATTTTCATATTAACAAATTCTGCTACAAAAGTACAAAAAAGTTGTGAATTATGGATTGTTCAAAAAAAAATTATTTAATTTGCATTTTTCGCTTGTCAATTAAAATATTTTGCATATCTTTGCCTCCGATTTTGAATAGAGTTTAAATGGACTTCGGCTCTGTTATAAAGTCAAAATGTAAAAACTTGGTATTTTTAGAAGTCCCCTTAACAATTTAAATTTAAGTTACATGAAAAAGAAAGTTAAAAACTTTGCACGAACTTTGCTATTAAGCGGTGCTCTCTTCGTGGGGGGGGGGGCAAACTCCCTAAGAGCGGAAGCTCCCCAAGAGGCAAAAATCGCCGTAACAGGCGTGGTGTCCGATGCGGATGGTCCAATCATCGGTGCGAGTGTTATCGAAAAGGGCAATCCGGGCAACGGAACTGCCACCGATGTGGCAGGAAGGTACACGCTGCAAGTGCCATCCAATGCTACATTGGAAGTGTCTTATCTGGGTTATGCCACCCAAGAGGTTGCTGTGAGTGGCAGAACGAGTGTTGATGTCAATCTATCCGAAGATGCCAAGTTGCTGGAGGAAGTGGTGGTCGTAGGGTATGGCGTGCAGAAGAAAGAAACGGTAACAGGCTCCGTATCAACCGTCAAAGGATCCGAACTTATCAAGACGCCGACAGCCAATCTGTCCAACGCGATAGCCGGTCGTCTTTCCGGTGTGGTCGTCTTCCAAAGATCCGGCGAGCCGGGTTACGACAACAGCAGCATCCGTATCAGAGGCTCAAATACGCTCGGGAACAACGAACCGCTGGTGGTTATTGACGGTGTGGCTGCAAGAGCAGGCGGTCTGGAACGCCTGAACCCGAATGAAATCGAAAACATGTCGGTGTTGAAAGACGCCTCTGCCGCCATCTATGGCGCACGTGCCGCAAACGGCGTTATCCTCATCACCACCAAGAATGGAAAAGCGGGAAAGAAACCGGAAGTAACGTACTCGTTCAATCAGGGCTGGGGACGCCCTTCCATACTGCCCAAAATGGCTGATGCCGCCCAATATGCGGAATTGAGGAATGAACTGATAGTCAACGACGCGCTGGTTAACCCCGCAAAGGGAGTGCAACCCGAATTTCCGAAACCGTGGAAAACAGCCGAAGAAATACAGAAATATCGCGACGGTTCCGATCCGTGGAGGTATCCCAATACGGACTGGTTCAAGGAAACCTATGCCGACTGGTCGCCTCAGCGCATACACAATGCCACACTGGAAGGCGGTAGCGAAAAGTTTAATTATTTCGCCACCTTCGGGCACACATTCACAGATGGTTATTATCAAAACTCGGCAAACAACTATCAACAATACAACCTGCGCATCAACCTGAATGCCCAGTTGAACGACTGGATAAAAGTTGGTGTAAACACGATGGGACGGCAGGAAAACCGTAACTTCCCCAGTCAAGGTGCAGGCGATATTTTGTGGTTCACTTCCCGCGGACGCCCAACCGATCCGGCTTACTGGCCAAACGGACTGCCGGGACCGGCACAGGAATACGGACGCAATCCCGTTGTAGCTGCATCAAGCGAAACCGGTTATGATAAAGACCGGAGATATTACATCCAGACCAATGCCAACCTGGAAATCACGCAGCCGTGGGTGGAAGGCTTGAAACTGTCCGTAAACATTTCGTACGACAAGTATCTGCAACATCGCAAAAAATGGTTCCAGCCGTGGTATCTCTACTCGTGGGACGGCGTGGCGATGGAAGCCGACGGCGTAACGCCCAAACTGGAAAAAGGTCTGAACTATCCGAACCATGCCGACCCGAGACTTGACATGTATTCGGAAGACCAGACCAATCTCGTTGCCGGTGGAATTTTAAGCTACGATAAAAAATTCGGCAACCATAATATCACCGTATTGGCTGGTTCGGAAAGAGACCAGTCGGACAATTCCTATTTCGACGCCATGCGCAGATACTTCCTGTCAAGCGCTCTCCAGGTATTTCAGGCCGGAGGCGATAAGGAAAAGACGAACGGAAGCGGCGACTGGAGTAAAAACTGGAACAGGGCGCGTTTGAACTACTTTGGGCGCGTAGCCTACAATTATCAGGAAAAATATCTGGCAGAGTTCGTCTGGCGTTACGATGCCTCCTATATGTTCCCGGAAGATACCCGCTACGGATTCTTCCCCGGCATATTGCTGGGATATCGAATTTCCGAAGAGAATTTCTGGAAAAACAACCTTTCCTTTATCAACTACTTCAAACTCCGCGGTTCGATAGGTCAAATGGGTAACGACCAGATTTATTATGACGGACAGTTGCGCGAATATCAATACCTGCCCACTTATTATTACGAATGGGGATATATTGTGGACAACGCGGATGTGAAAGGTCTTCGCGTCAGCCGATTTCCTAACGAAAAAGTGACATGGGAAGTTGCCACGAACATGAACGTGGGAATTGAAGCACGCACATTGAACAACCGGTTGTATCTCGAAGCAGACTATTTCTACAACAAACGCTCCAACATTCTGTGGCGCCGGAACGCTTCAATACCTGAAACCGCCGGTTTGACACTGCCTGCCGAAAATATCGGTAAAGTGGATAATACCGGTTTCGATTTCAAGGCAGACTGGTCGGACAAGATAGGAAAAGACTTCACCTATCGCGTTGGCGTTACGGGAGGGTATGCCAAAAACACCATTAAATATTGGGACGAAGCAGCAGGAGCACCTGAGTGGCAAAAATCTACCGGACATCCGATGAACACAGACCTTTATTTCGTATTTGACGGTGTGTTCAAAGACTGGGCGGAAATCAATGATAAGGAAAATCGTCTGAACTATGATGGAATCACAAAAGATGATGCTTTGCAACCGGGCGATATGAAATTCAAGGACATCAACGAAGACGGAAAAATCACTCCAGACGACCGGATACGGTATGATAGAAACAACGAACCGAAGTGGATGTATGGGTTTAATGGCTTCTTCCAGTGGAAAGGTTTCGACCTCAGCATCCTCCTGCAAGGAGCGGCTGACTGCTGGACAAAAGTCTATTTTGATTCCGGCGAAGTCGGTAATTATTTGAAATCTGTCTACGACAATCACTGGTCTCTTGACAACCCGACCGACCAGCATCCTCGTGTATATTCCCGCGGCAAGTACTACTGGGACAGTGGCACGGGAGGCAGTAATACGTACTGGATGCAGAATACCAGCTATCTGAGGGTAAAAAATATGGAAATAGGGTACACGCTACCCAAACATATTGCCGAAAAGACGCGCCTCTTATCGAACATACGCATCTATGCCAACGGACAGAATCTGATGACCTTCTCGCCGTCGCCGGACCTCGACCCGGAAATGACATCGGGCACCGGTTCAGCCATTCCCGTACCCAAGATTATCAATTTTGGCTTTTCAGTAACATTTTAAATCAATCAAAAAAAATAATGAATATGAAAACGATAATGAATATGAAAACGATAAATAACACAGTTCTCGTTCTGCTCTCCACATGTATACTAAGCGCGTGTGATGACGATTTTCTGAACACGCAACCGCAAACGGAAATCACGGCAGAGGCGCTTTGGCAAGAAAGCGCGTTGGCGGAAGCCTACATGTACGACATTTATTTCACCTTTCAGGACGCAGGCTTTACGGAAGAATTGCAGGCTTCTGCAACGGATGAATCCCTGTTCACTCATGGACGGGAATTTAGAGAAACCAATGCCGGAGCCGTAACAGACGTCAATCTGGGATGGTTCAGCAAGACGCAGAGCGGACACCAGTGGGCACGCTTGTACAGAAACATCCGCTCATGCAATGACTTCATTGAGAATGTGGATAATGCAACATTTGACCAAAAGTATAAGACCCAACTGAAAGGAGAAGCATATTTCCTGCGGGCATACTTTTTTCATCTTTTGTGTCGATGAAGTAGCGCGAGAAAATGCTTTCTTCGCTTTCCTTCGAGAAAAATTCCCAGATAGCATTCGCCTTGTCTTCGACCGTCAGACCTTCGCCTCCGTAGGTTGATAACCCATGTCCCAACGAATTATCCATCAATACCTTGGCGGCTTGTTTGGCGGCTTGCCACCGGTCTGTGCGCGACCCTTTGGTATAAAATATCAACTCTTTATGAGGATACGATGCGAAGAGCGGCACCTTGGCGGATGCAGTCGTTTCGTCGTGCAGGTCGCTTGCGGCATCGGTCAATACGCGTACTTTCAGTGCCAAAACGGCAGCCAGCGTGGCGCGTCCCTTTTGCGTATTGGCGAACGTACGGTCTTTAAGCAACTCGGCGGCATAGTCGATATCGCTTATTATCTGCTCAATGCTGGCGGTGTAAGAGCTTCTTTCGATACTGAAATCGGCATCCGTAAGTTGGGTGAGCCTCAATTGAAGCGGAATACCACCGAACCCTCTTGTCAAACGATGAAAAAAGTATGCCCGCAGGAAATATGCTTCTCCTTTCAGTTGGGTCTTATACTTTTGGTCAAATGTTGCATTATCCACATTCTCAATGAAGTCATTGCATGAGCGGATGTTTC
>BNTT01000083.1 GCA_025996815.1 Bacteroidia bacterium | reverse complement strand
GCCAAACACAAAAAAGTGCTGCACACCTCCCTGTTCAATTCGGATGTCGCCAACAAATCAACTATTCTTGTCCGTTTCATTTCCATTATATTTTTCTGCAAAGGTACGGCAAATTTTTGAATTGTCAAACGTTTTGGCAATTATTCTTAGAAATTTCGCCCGCCTGCTGGTGGTGGACTTAGAAGTTGAATCTACTATTTGTGTTTCCGTGTTTATCCGGTGCCTCGCCATAATATAAAGTCCGTCATCACTCCACCGCCAAAATCAGCCCTTTGAGGTACTCTCCTTCGGGGTGGTAGATGTTGATGGGGTGGTCGGCGGGCTGTGTGAGTTGGTGCAAAATTTTGATTTTGCGACCCGACTGTGCTGCTGCGCTGAACACTGCCAGGCGGAAATCCTGTTTGGAAACGACCTGTGAGCAGGAAAATGTGAAGATGATGCCGCCCGGTTTGATTTTCTCAAAGGCGAGGGCATTGAGCTTGCGGTAGCCTTGCAAGGCGTTGTGCAGCACTTTTTTGTGTTTGGCAAATGCCGGAGGGTCGAGCACAATCAGGTCGTAGTGGTCGCCCATTCCGTCTAAATATTTGAACGCATCGGTGTCGAACGACTTGTGGCGCGGGTCGTTGGGGAAATTCAGCGCGATATTCTCGTTTGTCAGCGCAATCGCCCGTCCCGAACTGTCGACGGAATGTACCAATTTGGCACCGCCACGCATCGCGTAGCACGAAAAGCCGCCCGTGTAGCAAAACATATTGAGCACGCTGCGGTCTTTGGCGTATTTTTCCAGCAGGCTGCGGTTGTCGCGCTGGTCAACAAAAAAACCGGTTTTTTGCCCCTTCTCCCAGTCCATTTTGAATTTCAGCCCGTTTTCGACGGCAATCGCCGAAAGCAAAATGTCATTGGGGACCTGACCCGCAATCGCCTGCCCACCAAGCACATAGCCATCCTCCACCTCCAAATCCGCCTTAAACGGCAGTGTGTCTGCCGACTTGTAATAGATATTGTCGAGCGCATCGCCCATCACCTCTTTCAATGCCGCCGCGATGTCTCTGTGTGCGAGGTGCATCCCCGGCGTGTGTGCTTGCATCACGGCGGTGTTGGCGTAAATGTCTATGATTAAGCCGGACAGGTTGTCGCCTTCGCCGTGAATGAGGCGGTAGATATTGTTTTGAGGGGATTGCGGGTCAAGCCCGCAATGACAATTATCGGGGGTTAATCCGAGTTGCTGCCGCAAGTTGTAGGCGGTTTGCAGGCGTTTTTTCCAAAAATCGTGGTTGATTGGTTCGTTGTCGAAACTGAGGACGCGCACGGCGATTGAGCCTATTTGGCAGTGTCCCACCGCCAAAAAATTGTTGCTTGCTGTGTAAATCTCCACGATTTCGCCCTCTTCGGGGGTGCCGTCGATGTGGTGGATGGCACCGGAGAATAGCCACGGGTGAAATCGCAGCAGCGATTCTTCTTTTTTCGGATGGAGGTAAACTTTTTTCAGAAACATAATTTTTTGTATATTTTGAGGCACGCCCAAGCGTCTAAGGCGGCGTATTTTTGTTGCGCTTCCGTCAGTCGGTCGGCTTCCCAATTGCTTGTGCGCTGCCCTTTGGAAATCCGCTCGTGAAACAGCAGCGCGTATATTTTTTGCAAACTCATATCTTTTATGCCATAATTTTGCACAAGTTGCTGCAAATCCACAAACCCCTGTGGCGTAAACCGATAGCGGCGATTCAGCGAGTTATAATCATCGCGCAACGAGAGTCCGATTTTCAGAATAGCGGGGTCGGAAAGCAGCCGCTCCAACGCCCCCGGAAACGGTATCCGATTGATGCGAAACAGCACACAGGTGTGTTCGGCGGCAAGTTGGACGAGGGCAGTGCCATACGTTTGTCCTTTTCTGAAAGCGGGGCGCGTTTCCGTGTCGAAGCCCAAAAGCGGGAATTGCGACAGGTAGTTGACCGCCTTTTCCACATCTTCGGGTTTGTCCACAACGATGATTCGCCTGTTAAAACGGACAGTCGGCAACAGACGCATTTCCTCCTTCGTTATTGCTGTATTCACCGTTTGCCGTACATTTGTTCGTAGTATTTCTGGTAGTCGCCCGACGTCACTTCGTCCACCCAATCCTGATTTTCGAGATACCAGCGAATGGTTTTCACGATGCCGTCCTCAAATTTCGTTTCAGGCTCCCAGCCCAATTCCGCCGTGATTTTCGACGGGTCGATGGCATAGCGTTGGTCGTGTCCCAGCCGGTCGGTAACGTAGGTGATGAGGTCTTCGCTGACCCACGAGATGTCATTGCGGGCTTGACCCGCAATCCCCTTAATCGCCTTGCGATATTCCGGATGTTCTTCCAGCATTTGGCGCATAGTAGAAATGATGAGTTTTACGATGTCGATGTTTTTTTTCTCGTTGTGCCCGCCCACGTTGTAAACTTCGCCCACCTTGCCGCGCAACACCACCGCGTCGATGGCTTTGCAATGGTCTTCCACATACAGCCAGTCGCGCACATTGGAGCCGTCGCCGTAAACGGGCAACTTTTTGCCTTCCAGTATATTCTTGATAATCAGCGGGATAAGTTTTTCGGGGAAATGATACGGACCATAATTATTGGAGCATCGCGTGATATTGACCGGCATCTTGTAGGTTTCGCCGTAAGCCTTCACAATCAAATCGGCACCCGTTTTGGAAGCCGAATAGGGGCTGCGCGGGTCGAGTGGGGTGGTCTCCGTGAAATAGCCCGTGGCACCCAGACTGCCGTAAACCTCGTCGGTGGACACTTGCAGATACTTCACGCCTGCTTTGTAGGTTGGATAGCCGTGGTCGTCTTTGCCGGTTGACCAGTGTTTTTTGGCTGCATCCAGCAGGTTTTGCGTCCCCAGAATGTTCGTTTCGAGAAACACCTGCGGGTTTTCGATGCTTCTGTCTACATGACTTTCCGCCGCAAAATTCACCACGAAATTGATGGGATGCCTGTCAAAAATGTCATCGACAACTTTTGAATCCTTGATGTCGCCCTTCACAAAAGTCAGGCGCGCATCCTTCAAATCCTCCTTAATCGTCCCCAAATTGCCGGCATACGTGAGGCTGTCCAGCACCACAATCTGAATGTCCCGATGCGTTCCCAGCAAATATTTCACAAAATTGGCACCAATAAAACCTGCGCCACCGGTTACTAAATATATCATATATTCTTTATTTTTAGAGATTTACGGACATCTTCTATTGCTTTTCCCGTAAAAAAAGCAAATGCCCTTTCTTCGGCTTCAATTCTCGACGGAGTCCCTTCTTTACCATATTTGGCATCAAGAACAGCATCATAATCAACTATCTGATGATTGTTTGTGTGCATAATATTTTTCTTTTCACGCTGCAAAGGTATGAAAAATTGTGGACTTTCACAACGGCGATGTATTAAAAAAATATGATTATCGGATATTTTGCCTATCGCCCGAATGGGCGGGATTTTCATAACCGCAGGTCATCGACCTGCGGACGAAACAGATACCCACACTACCTACCGCCTGAAAGGCGGGATTTTAATTCAGTCCTGCCTTTCAGGCAGTAGTTCAGTGGCTCACCTTTCCCGCAGGTCGATGACCTGCGGTTATGAAAATTTTGGCTTTCAGCCAAGTTATCCGATAATCATTAAAAAAATTGTACTTTTGCAATACATTCACCTAAAGAATTGAGAAGTTATGAAAACGAAGAAATTTGACAGTGTAAAAATGATGAGAGACATTCGGGACGGGATTGATGCCGAAATTTCAAAGATGTCGCCCATGCAAATTTTAGATTATCTGAAAAATGCGAGAAGTGATTACAATCAGGCGGTTGTCGGATTGTAACTGCATTTCCCTTTTCCTATTGCTTCGCGCGCCGCATCCGTTTTTACAATGGCTGCGAAGCAGAGTTTTTTCTCATTTCTGCAAGCATTGCCCAGCACCAGTCTAACTCTTGTTGCGAATGTTGGCTTGTAAATGCTTCTGGGTATTGTTCGTATGCTTGTTCCATTTGCACGAGAATTTTATAGAATGCATTAGTGTTATTGGTTTCCGCATAATAATTTACTAAATAGGGGTAGGGATAAACATACCATGGAAAATCTTTCACGGTTTGTTCCAAAATGGCATAAGCCTCTTGGTTTTTGTTTACTCCCAATAGTGCCAAGGCATATTCATATTGCAGGCGTGGGTCATCACTATGTTTTAAATAGGCCTTTTCAGCCCATACTAATGCCAACTCTTTCAGGTCGTTGCGTCTAAAAATGATTGATAACATGGACTCATTGTTAAATGATGTGCGTATGTATATCGAAGCGGGGTCTGTTCTGAATGCGTGTTGCACCCATTTAATTGAGGCATCGGTCTTATTTGTAAACAGCCACATCGACGTGTGCAGGATGGAAAAACCTGCAATCATCAACACTCCGTACTTGATATTTTTCACAAGTTTATTGTCATACAGCATCACGAGGAAACAGGCGTTGCTCAGATTATACACAACGGAGGCAAATGCAAGAATATCCCAATCAGCGGAGCCTCTGTCGGGATTAAACACAAACAGCAGTCCGATAAAGGATGCCGATGCAATCTGAAAAAACCAAGCCGTGAGATTGTATTTTATTTTGAAAACAATGCTATAAACCAGCAGCATAAGCCATATAAACAGCCCAATCCCGCCTCCGAGCAATTGTGAGTTCAGAAATTCCTTGCAATGCGCGATTGAAAACAGAGTCATATAGATGTCATCTTTCAAAGGGTGTATCGCCTGCAAGGACTCTGCAATTGGAAAAACCATCCATGCCACAGCAGACAGCAAAAAAATAGACGACAATGCTAAAACGACCAGCGTGGTTTTTCTTCTAAAAAAGGGTTCTTTCCAAAGCACTTTGCCATAAAACAGGAAAATAAGCGAGGGAAGCATACAAACCAGCATCAGGTGAAGCCCAATTCCCAGCAGCAGCACCAATGTGGGCACAATGATATATGTTTTATTTTTCAAATACAACAAACTTGTGAAAAGATACAGTCGAAGAAATAATACGGGCAAAGCATATATTTCGAGATAGCCACAAAATTGCATCAAAATGGCTAAGGAAAGCGTCGAGATTATGAATGCCGCCGCTTTTTTCAAAAAGGTATTGCCCAAAAGATTAGCCGTGCACAAAGAGAAGAAGATAAACAGGCATCCGGCAATATCATCTATCAATCGGACGGTTTGGTAGGCTGTGAAATCAAAATGAGCATGAAGCCAAGCATACGAATAATTTCCCAATACCATAGTCAGATATTCTTGTTTTACGGTTGTCCCTTGCGCTATTTGCGTCGCTCTGAAATCGTTATCGCCTAAAAACGTATATTTGATTTTCAATAAGTGAAACACCCCAACCGCGCATAAACTGATAATAATGAAAAACAGATAGCGGTGTTTTTGCAGAACTGAAATGATAGAATGCCGGCTTATTGCAGTGATTTGAGCAACCAAATATTGATTGGTCTGCGGCAGCCAGAAGCATAGCAATAGCAGATAAAACAAGCCGATGACCCATGGGTCAAAAAATGCGATGTAATTTAATCCCCAACCGCGCGTGATGCCGGGCGCAAAGGTGAGGAAGAGACTCAATGCAATGAAAAACGCCCCGACAAGTGCGAATGGAAGGGATTTTAGGGGGGAGGGGTACGAGTTTTTCACATTTCCAAGAAATGCTTTTGAAAGGAGTTGCATAATATCAAATAGTAGTGTTTGTCAGACTAAGCAAATATTGTCCATACTCCGTTTTGTCTAACTCTTTGCCCAATTTTTGCAGTTGGGTGTTGTTTATCCAGCCGTTGCGCCATGCGATTTCTTCGATGCAGGAAACGTAGAAGCCTTGCCGTTTTTGGATGGTTGCCACGAAATTGCCGGCGTCCAGCAGGCTGTCGCAATTGCCGGTGTCGAGCCATGCGAAGCCGCGTCCGAAGAGTTGCACTTGCAGTTTGTTTTCTTCCAAATAGGTGCGATTGAGGTCGGTGATTTCGTATTCGCCTCGCGCAGAGGGTTTTAAGACTTTGGCGCGTTGCACCACCGAATTGTCGTAGAAATACAACCCCGGCACGGCATAGTTGGACTTCGGATTTGCCGGCTTTTCTTCGATGGAAAGCACCCTGCCGTTGGCATCAAAATCGACCACACCATAGGCACGCGGGTCTTTCACGTAGTAGCCAAACACGCACGCACCCGTTTTGCAGGTCTGTGCCTCGTGCAGCATTCCCGAAAAGCCCTGCCCGTAAAAGACATTGTCGCCCAAAATCAGGCAAACCGAATCGCTGCCGATAAATGTTTCGCCCAAAACGAACGCCTGAGCCAATCCATTGGGCTTTTCCTGGACGATATACTCAAATTTCATACCCAGATTTTCGCCCGTGCCCAGCAGTTGCCGAAACATCGGCAAATCGTGCGGCGTAGAAATCACCAACACCTCGCGAATGCCCGCCAGCATCAGTGTCGACAGCGGATAATAAATCATCGGCTTGTCATACACCGGCATTATTTGCTTCGAGATGGCTCTCGAGAGTGGAAACAGCCGCGTTGCGCTGCCCCCCGCTAAAATTATTCCTTTCATAATACTATCTCTTTTAATGATTTCCCGTTTTTATCTTTTTCCGACAACAGCCATTGGGAGCGGTCGAGCGGCCATTGGATGTTCAAATCGGGGTCCATACAGTCGAGCGTTCGTTCCGTTGCCGGCGAATAGACATTGTCCACCTTGTAGGAAAAGATGGCGGTGTCGCTCAGGACGACGAATCCGTGGGCAAATCCGCGCGGGATGAAGAGGTGGCGTTTGTTATCGCCCGACAATTCCACGCTGAGGTGTTTGCCGAAAGTGGGCGAGTTTTTCCGCAAATCGACCGCCACGTCTTGGACTTTGCCGCTCACCACGCGCACTAATTTTGCCTGCGCCGTATCGCCCTCCTGATAGTGCAGACCGCGCAAAACGCCAAAACTCGACATTGATTCGTTGTCCTGAATGAAGTCTGTTCGACCAATGTGTGCGTCAAATTCCTCCTTTTTGTATGTTTCCGTGAAATAGCCGCGAGCGTCTGCGAACACCTTCGGCTCAATAATCCACAAGCCCTCAATTTCCGTTTTAATATAATTCATCGTCGTAATTTTTTGCAAAAGTACACATTTTTTTTTGAATTTAGCGAAAAAAAACGTACTTTTGCGAGTGGATTTGAAAAAATATGAAGTATCTATTTGTGATTCAAGGAGAGGGTAGGGGGCATCTGACGCAAGCGATGACGTTGGCAAAAATGATGCGCAAACACGGGCATGAGGTCTGTGCGGTGCTGGTTGGGAAAAGCAATCGGCGCGAACTGCCTGCCTTTTTTCTCCGCGAGATGCCCGCCCCGATTCATCGCTTCGACAGCCCCAATTTTCCCCCGCCCACGGGCACGGACAGAGCCAAGATGTGGGCAACAATTCGCTACAATTTGGCGCGTATCCCACGCTATATCAAAGGAATAGGTGTTATCAGGAAGAAAATTAAAGAGTTGCAGCCCGATGTGGTGGTCAATTTTTATGATATGCTGGTGGGGCTGATTTATGCGGTGTGTCCGCCCAAACCGCCCTATATCTGTGTTGCGCATCAATATGCGTTTTTGCATCCCGATTATCCTTTTCCGCCGGAAAATGCGGCGGAATTGCGCAGTTTGAAATTGGTAACGCGCATCACGAGCCTCCGAGCGGCGAAATTGTTTGTGCTGTCTATCCGCAACGTGGCGGCGGAGGAGGGTGCCCGCCCCAATAAATCAGCCGACCGCTTCGTGTTTGTGCCCCCCCTGTTGCGCGAGGAAGTCTTCGAGGCGACACCCACAGACGGCGATTATATGAATGGCTATCTGCTGAACGCGAATTATGCCGATGCTATTATCGCGTGGCAAAAGCAGCATCCGGACGTTTCTTTGCACTTTTTTTGGGACAAAAAAGAGGCGGAAAAAGAGACCGTCATCAACTCCCGTTTGTCGTTCCACCAGTTAGACGACAAGTTGTTCCTCGACTATCTGGCGGGCTGCAAGGGCTATGCCACCACGGCAGGCTTTGAATCGGTGTGCGAGGCAGCCTATTTCGGCAAACCCGTTTTGATGGTGCCAACGCACATTGAGCAGGCTTGCAATGCCTACGAATTTGCACAAGCCGGCTTCGGCATCGCTGCCAATGCTTTCGATTTGGATGCCCTCCTTGCGCTCACGTCCCGATATAGAGCCAATCCGCAGTTTCGCGTTTGGGTGGAGCAGTCGGAGGCGCGGTGGATGGCGGCGTTGGGGAGTGTTTTGTCTTGACAGAATAATCACCGCTCCGCTCCGGTAACAAAATAGACGGGCGACGACACGGTGCTTTCGTTGTGAAAGCGGTCGTAGGACGTTACGGCGTAGTAATAGCCGCTTTCGACGGCGTGATTGACGGATATTAGGACGGAGGTTTCTGCCACGCGGGTGGCAATCAGGTTTGTCGCTTTGTCGGTATCCACGGGGTAGTTTTGCGAGCGATAGATATTGTAAAAGATATGTTTTCTGTCGGGTTGGCGCACCGGTTGCCAACTCAGTTGCATAAAATTGCCATCGCGCACGGCTTCCACTCCTTGCGGGGTTGATGGACGCATATTGTTGAGCCACGGCATCGGTGGCAGCAGGGCAGGGTAGCGGTAGTATTCGCGGGCGAGTTTGTCCATAATGCCCTTGGTGTTGTCGGTGAGGTATTTCAGGCGATAGAATACTTGCCCGCCCATTTGGTGTTGGCGGGTGGCTTCGACCTGCGCGGTGAGGTCGTTGAGCGTCCAGTTGCCCTCTTTTTTGTCCATCCGATAGACACCCAAACCGGGGATAATCAGCCGCCCGTGGCTGCGCGACTGCCAATCTTCCACAAACGGGAAAAACAGATTGTCTTTGTGATACATCATCGGGATGACGAAATCGTGCTTGCCGTTTGCCAGCCAATTTTCAGGGTCTTGGCTCACGTCGAGAGCCGTCTGATAGCTTTTTCCGACCTTGATATGGTCGTCATACATGCCGATTACCGAACTGCTGACCTGCACCCAGGGCTTCCGTTCCTTCACCTGGTCGTAGAGTTGATACACCAATCGATTGATGTTGTCTCTGCGCCACACAGACTTGTCCTGACCGCGTCCATACAGGTTGAACGTCGTTTTGTCGGGAAAATTCATATCGGGGTAGCGGATATAATCCAGATGAATGCCGTCGATGTCGTATTTTTCGACAAGTTCGTGAATGAGCGGCAGGAGGTAGCGTGCCGTTTTCGGATTGCCCGGGTCGAGATACATTTCATCGCGATGTTTTTGCACGAGGTCTCTGTTTCGTTTGGAGATGGTGGTGTTTTCCTTTCCCAGCGGGTAGGCAACAAACCACGCATGGCATTCCAAGCCGCGCTTGTGGCACTCCTCCACCGCAAATGCCAGCGCGTCGTAGCGATGCGTGGTGTTCCGAATGCTGATGTGGGTGGTCTGCGGCTCAATTTTTGACAGATGAATCACGTCGCCACGCAGGCGGGCTTGCACAAACACCGCGTTGAAATTGGCTTTTTTCAGTTGGTCTAAAATGGTCTGCAAATCCCTCTTTTGCTTCTCGATATCCGCCGCGTTGGCGTGAGGCATCCGAGGCCAGTCGAGCGAATAGATAGTTGTAATCCACACGGCACGCATCTCCTCTTTGGGCGGTTGCGCCCGAATGGCACAACCACTCAACAGGGTCAATATCAAGAAGATATGTTTAATTGCTCTTAAAGCGTTTGTTCAAGAAAACGGTTACCTCTGCGGTGATGTTGTAGCGTTCATCGGCATACAACGTGGCAGTTTTTGTGATAATCATCTGGTATTTTTGAGGCGTGTTAAACTCCTTAATACCAAGCAGTAAAGAGTCGCTCAACTGTTGTTGAATGTTGCGCTGCTTCGCTGCCAAATCTTGTTGCACCTGTTCGGCTCGTTTTTCGAGGTCGGCTTGCATCCGCTGGATGCGCGTTTGCTCCTGTTCGGCGCGGTCTCGACTTGCAAAAGCACTGTTTTGCACTTTTTGCTGGAACGCAATCGCCTCGTTCTGCAGTTTCCGTCCGGCGGCGTTCAGCGATTCATTCTGTTTGCTCAGCTCTTTTTCGTAGCCATCCACCAATTGCAGGTAGAAATCCAGATGGTTGATTAACGAATCAACATCTACATACGCCACGGGGAGCAATTCGGAACTTACTCCTTCTGCAATCACCACGTCGGCGTTTGCTCCTTTGCCGCCGCATTGCGTAAATACCAACATCACGCCAGCCAGAGCGAGCGATACTAACAGTGTTTCTTTTATTCTCTTCATTTTTTTATTATGTTTTTTTTCGGGTGCAAAATTAGATAAAAAAAATGAACTTTTCATCGTTTTTTCTTGCTAATTCAAAAAAATTGCGTAACTTTACGCTTTGAAATGAAATATTAAGTATATTTAATATATCTATTGCAATGGAAGTAAAGGATTTAACTCCGTCGGAGGTCTGGGATTTATTTGATAAAATCACAGCCGTGCCCCGTCCTTCAAAGAAGGAGACAAAAATTGTTGCATTTTTGCTGGATTTTGCAAAGGAGCACAATTTGGAAGTAACAAAAGACAGTGCCGACAATGTGTTTATGCGCAAACCGGCAACGCCGGGCTATGAAAACCGAAAAACAGTGATTTTGCAGTCGCATGTGGATATGGTGTGCGAAAAAAACAGCACTGTGGCGTTTAATTTTGAGACCGACCCGATTAACACACAAATAAAAGACGGCTGGGTGAAGGCGCGCGGCACGACGCTGGGAGCCGACGACGGCATCGGTATGGCGGCTGCGCTGGCTGCCCTCACCGCTCCGGATGTGCGGCACGGACCGCTTATAGCCCTCTTCACCACCGACGAAGAAACGGGCTTGAACGGGGCAAACAACCTCAACCCGCAATTCCTGCAAGGCGACATCTTGCTCAATTTGGACAGCGAAGAATGGGGCGAATTTTGCATCGGCTGCGCCGGAGGCAGACACACGCGCGGCGTGTTCACCTTCCGCTGGGAACCGGCTCCACGCAACCATTTTGCGTGGGTGGAAGTGAAAGTAAGCGGACTTCAAGGCGGACATTCGGGCAGCGATATTCACAAAGAATTGGGCAATGCCAACAAGATTTTGGCGCGCGGTCTCTATGCCTTGATGCAGCAGGAAACGATTTTCATTGCCGACATCGACGGGGGCAATCTGCACAATGCCATTGCTCGGGAGGCGCGGGCTACGATTGGCTTCTCCAGCCGGTTCAAAGATGAAGCCGTTGCGCTGCTCAACATTCTGCAAGCCAATCTGTTAGACGAACTGTCGCCGGAAGACCGCCCCCTGTTCCAATTAGAAATCAGCACAGCAAGCCCGCCGCCGCAGGTTATCGACAAAAAGGCGGCAACCGACTTGGTATCAGCACTTTACACGCTTCCGCACGGTGTCATCGGCTGGAGCCACGATATGCCGGGCACGGTGGAAACATCTACCAATCTGGCGAGCGTGAAAATGCTCGACAATCAGAAAATCGTGGTTACAACCAGCCAGCGCAGTTCTTTAGCCTCCGCCAAAGAAGACATCGTTACGCGCGTGGGCATCATCTTCCGTCTGGCATCGGCAGAGGTGCAAACCACCGACGGCTATCCGGGCTGGAAACCCGACCCGCAATCGCCGATTTTGAACATCTGCAAGAAAACCTACAAAAAACTGTACGGCGATTTCCCCAAAATTATCAGCATCCACGCCGGTTTGGAGTGCGGACTGTTCAAAGAAAAAAAGCCCGACCTGGATATGATGTCGTTTGGACCCACCATCATGGGCGCCCACTCGCCCGAAGAACGCTTGGAAATAGACACCGTGAGCAAATGGTGGGATTTGCTGAAAGCGGTGCTGAAAGATATTCCGGTGCGCTGAATAGAATTGCAGTCAATCAATAAACTGAACTTGCCTTAAATTATCAGCAAAAGCAAGCAGTCCAACAGAAGGAGTTTCTTTTGCTACTTCTACTGTTTTTTTCTGAAATTGGCAAAATATCTTCAAATTATTGCATAATTCAAAAATAGTTGCTACCTTTGTGGCGTTGAAACAAAAATAAAATGTAAAAAATAGAATTGTAACAGATTAAATAACAGGGCTTTATGCTCTTATTCTCACTATCTGAAGTCTGGTAAATTTCACCTGAGAATAAGTTGCGAGGTTCACGCCGTTTGGCGTGAATTGCTCGAAACTTATTTAGGTGAAACGGTTTACCAGAGCCAAGATAGTAAATAAGCAATTTAACGAGCAGTTTCACGCTTTTAGAGTTTG
>BNTT01000082.1 GCA_025996815.1 Bacteroidia bacterium | reverse complement strand
CCGGGGGGTATTGGAGTTCTACTGACTTGGCTCATTGGGCATTCATCCCTTGCACCACCATTGCCGAACTTGAGGCTTATGCTCCAAGTATTTTGGTGCGCGATGATATGCTCTATTACATTGCTTCGGGAACGAAAATCTATCGCACGGCACACCCCGACAGCGATGAGTGGGAACAAATCCCCACTAAATTCAATTTGGGCGTAACCGACCCCGCCTTCTTTCAGGACGCAGACGGCAAAGTATATCTCTATTGGGGCTGCTCGGATAAAGACCCGATTATGGGCGTAGAAGTCAATCCGTTAGATGGTTTTGCCCCTGTTGGTGTGCCCAAAACATTGATTTTGCATAATCACACGAAATACGGCTGGGAAGTGCCGGGCGAAAAGAATGAAAAGAACAAATCCGGCTGGAACGAAGGTCCCGCAATGCTCAAATACAATGGCAAATACTACTTGCAATATGCCGCCCCCGGTACGCAAGTTCGCGTCTATGCCGATGGTATGTATGTGAGCGACAATCCATTAGGCCCGTTTACATATCTGGAAAACAGTCCGTTTTCTTTCAAACCCGGCGGCTTTATTGGCGGTGCCGGTCACGGACATACCTTTCAGGACAAATACGGCAACTATTGGCATGTAGCCACTATGAAAATATCTCAGCGTCACATGTTTGAAAGGCGTTTGGGGCTTTTCCCTGTTTATATTACCAAAGACGGTATATTCAGGGAGCATACTGTTTGGACGGATTATCCATTCACTGTTCCAAACAAAAAAACAGACTTTGAAAAAAATGACCTCTCCACCGGATGGAACTTGCTTTCCTACGACAAACCGGTCTTGGCATCGTCTTTCCAATTGGGATTTTTGCCCTCATACACAGTCAACGAGCAGGTAGAAAACTGGTGGTCGGCGCAGACAGGACATCCCGGGGAATGGTTGCAGGTGGATTTGAAAAAGAAACAGGAAATACGTGCGATTCAAGTTAATTTTGCTGATGAGGATTTTACAATTCGGGCACCGCATCCGCTGTTTGCCTATCAATATAAAATCGAAGCGTCCGATGATGGTGAAAAATGGAGAACAATTGTTGATAAAACGCACAACACGAAAGATGCCGTTCATGAATTGATTGTATTGACAAAAGCCGTCAAAGCCCGTTATTTGCGAATTACCAATGCGAAAGAATTGCCGGGGAAATTTTCACTCTACGGTTTTCGTGTGTTCGGAAACGGGAAAGGCGATTTGCCAAAACCGGTTACAGGCATAAACGTCAAACGCAATCCGGATGATACGAGAAGATTTTCCATCGCGTGGGATAGACAAAAACATGCTGACGGATACATTATCAACGTTACAGATAAATCCGGTCAGTTATTAAATGCTATCATGGTGCACGACAATCGATATGAAGGCGGTTGGTTTAACGCCGACAGTGATTATTCTTTTACTGTTGAGGCTTTTAATGAAAATGGAATAAAAAATAACATAAAATAAAAACATCATTATGACAACAAAAAAATTATTTGGCAGTTTAGCAATCTCTTTGCTAACGCTCACGGGGGCACAAGCCTCCAACCCATTCATCAAACACATGTACACCGCCGACCCCTCGGCGCACGTTTGGGCAGACGGTCGCCTCTATGTGTACGCCTCTCACGACATCGCCCCGCCGCGTGGTTGCGATTTGATGGACCAGTATCACGTGTTTTCTACCGATGATATGGTAACCTGGACAGACCACGGCGAGATTTTGCGCTCCACGCAAGTGCCGTGGGGACGACCGGAGGGCGGCTTTATGTGGGCTCCCGATTGCGCGTACAAAAACGGAACGTATTACTTTTATTTTCCGCATCCCAGCGATTCCGAGTGGAACAGTTCGTGGAAAATCGGCGTTGCAACCAGCAAGCATCCGGCAAAAGACTTTACCGTTGTCGGCTACATCGAAGGCATGGAGCCGCACATCGACCCGTGCGTGTTTGTGGATGACGACGGACAAGCCTACATCTATCAAGGTGGCGGCGGCACAAGTTTTGGCGGCAAACTCAAAGACAATATGATTGAATTAGATGGCAAATTGCAAAAAATGGAAGGCTTGGAAGATTTCCACGAAGCCACCTGGGTGCACAAATACAACGGAAAATACTACCTGTCTTATTCCGACAACCACGATGACAACTGGAAAGACGGCGTAGCAGGCGACAACCGAATGCGCTACGCCATCGGCAACAGCCCCTTAGGTCCGTGGAAGTCGATGGGCATCTACATGGAACCCACCGACAGCTACACCAATCACGGCTCAATAGTGGAATACAAAGGTCAATGGTATTCATTCTACCACAACAGCAACCTCTCGAAAGCAAACGGAGCATTCAACGACTGGTTGCGCTCAATTTGTGTGGATAAATTGTATTACAATGCCGACGGCAGCATTCAGATGGTGAAACAAACACAATAGCAAAATTTTATCTATCTTTGCACAATCAAAAGTTGCATTTGTAACTTGATTGTGCGGAAAGAGAGGTTTATAGAATTAATTTGGAAACACTAAATTAAAATGATATATTTATGGCAAATTTTTCAATTATTGCATTAAAAGTTTTGGACGAAGAACATTCAAATATTACAAAAGTTTTAAAGAAGGGTTGGTATTTCTTTAATCAATCGTACAAGCCTGATGAAAAGGGTGATAACAAATTGATAATAAATGATGAATATCCATTAAAGGATAATGACTTTTTTGGCAAGAATATTTCTATTGGTGCGATAGTTGGTAAAAATGGAGATGGTAAAAGTTCTATTGTGGAATTAGTTATGAGAGTTTTGAATAATTTTGCATACGCTTCGGGTTATTCACATTATCAAGAAGATTTAAGATTTGTAGAAGGGGTTTATGCCATTGTTTATTATTCTATCGGAAATATTATATATACAATAGAATCGAGAGGACATATAATAGTTTTTAAACAATCCGATAAAGAACCAATTTCTTTTGATATTGACAACCTCAATAAGAGGAACAATGCTCTTCAGAGCATAAAAAAATATTTATTTTACACTCAAATATCAAATTATTCATTATATGCCTATAACGCAAAAGAATTTGCTCACGAATCACCACAAACAGACTATTGTTGGATAAATGGCATTTTTCATAAAAACGATGGCTACCAAACACCTATCGTTTTAAATCCTTGGCGATGGGATGGAAATATAGATATCAATAAAGAAAATAGTCTTACAAAAGATAGATTGGTAAGTTTATTTGTATCAGATAAAGGTTTTAGAAACATTAATACAAAACAGCAAGCTGAATTTCTGACATATTCTCAGTCTGATTCAAAATTGGAAAGAAAATCTATTTCAGACTTTTTTAAAGCCACACAGGAAAAAGATAAAGAAAAAATAAGAAATGAAGGTAGAGAGTTCCGTAAGAAATTTGAACATAAATTTGGTATAGAGTTAACATATCAATATGATGATGCTGGCAGTGTGTATGGTGGTATGGAATCATATGCACCGTCATGCAAAGATCCAAGTAAATTGACTTTTGCGGCAAAAATATTATTGAAATTTTATCAAATTGAATCCAATTTAATTGAAACCGCAGTAAAAGTTAAACAAAAGATAATGAATGATATTTTCAATGAACCTTGGGATGGAAATTTTATGCAAGGAGAACCTGATATTCAATTGATGTTTAATTTGATTAGAGAATTATCAATAAAAAATGCAAATAATATAGATACATATACCAAACTTTTAGATTTAAAGATTAAATTACTAAATTCAAAGCAATTTATGCGCATTGTATTGATTGCATGTTATAGAGATGAATGGATAAAGTTTATTAAAGACAATTATAAAGAATTGACTACAATACCAGATGAGACAATAGATTATTTGGCATATAAATCAATATCTATTGTTTATGATAAAAATTATCCTCAATACAAGGATTTTCAAAAGAATTATGATTTTATTCAATTTATTAGTGATAAGCAGGAACTATCCAAAATTCATACAGAATGTGGAGTTGTAATAAAATTTATTGTAGAACAGGATAAGAGTCATGTAACTTTAAAAATACGTCAAACACTAAATTATATACAGTTCAATGAAGGATTCAAATATATTAACATAGAAAAAGACAATGACTCTAAACTTGCAAAATCATACAGCACAAATATTGGCAACACAAAGGAAACTCCTTTTATTGTTTCTTTAGAGAATTATAAAAACAGATTGAACAATATTGAAGCCTTTAAATCCGGCAAAATAAGTGCCATTGAATTATTGCCTCCTCCAATATTTAACACCGATGTTATAATCAAGCAGACAGAAGACAATACATGGTCATTACTTAGTCGTTTGAGTTCCGGAGAACGCCAAGAATTAAACAGTATTAGCTCTGTAATTTACCATTTGAAAAATATCAATTCTGTTATAGAAAATGACGAAATGATAAAATACAGATATGTCAATTTGATTTTTGAAGAGATTGAGCTTTATTTTCATCCTGAATATCAACGCAGATATATCAAAAGGATGATAGAACAAATTGGTAAGGCTGAATTGAATTGTATTGAAGGTATTAATATGTGTTTTGTAACTCATTCTCCTTTTATTTTATCAGACATTCCGAAATGTAATATTTGTTTCTTGGATAAGGGAAAACAAATTCCAAACAAAAATATGCCTGAAACTTTCAGTGCAAATATTCACGATATTTTAAGACATAATTTTTTCTTAGAAAATGGGTTTGTTGGGGAATTTGCAAAAAGCAAAATTGAAGAGGTAATAAAAATTATCAACCTTACAATCGAACAGAATGACAAGGTAAAACCAAATAATGAAAAGAAATGTATTAGCAACGAAGATTATAAAAAGTGTAAGAAAATAATTAGTTTAATAGGAGAGCCGCTCATCCGGAGAAAATTATTGATGATGATTGAAGATGTTTATGAAAATAAATTAGAATTAATTGAAGACAAGCAAGCGTTATTAAAAGATGAAATGGAAGATTTAGAAAAACAAAAACAAAAATTAACAAACAAATGATATGTGGAATCTTAATGTTTTAGATAAAAAAGCAGAACAGGATTATCTCAATATTCTTTTTGATAAAGTTAAAAAGAAAAGGGATGCTATTGAGATAGACGACATAAAAAACTACTTAACTGATTCAAAGTTAGAAGAGCTATTAATTTCACAGCCAAAGGAATTATATTTAAGAATTGATGAGTATAAAAGAGAAATTTTTCGCAGTGAATTTGACAAATGGTTAGAAGATTCAAAAAAGAGAACTAATGAACAACAATCATTAGTTGATAAATATAAATCTGCAATAAATGTATTTGATTATAAAGGACTTATATCTTCCAAAAAAAACGTTTCCTATAAAATAGCCAACTTAATAGGTGTAAATACTTGTGTTTATTGTAATCGGCAATATATATTTACAGTCGATAAAAACGATGAACATATTACTCGCCCTGAATTTGACCATTATTTGCCACAAAGTATTTATCCATTCTTTGCGTTGTCGTTATACAATTTAATTCCTTCGTGCCATATTTGTAATAGTAATTGTAAGGGAGAAAAAGAATTTGCAGCAGATATGAATCCATACGAAAAAAAAATGGATTTTAAATTCACATATCATATTAAAGAAAATGGATACCCGTCTGCTGTATTATTAAATAATGATATTCCAAAAACAAAAAAATATCAGAATGTTAGAGAATTTGTGGCAAAAATTCAAGAAATTTACAATTATCATACAGATTTGGAACTCAAAGAATTATACGAATTTGCAACAAAATATTCAAACACTTATTTAAAAGATGTTTTAGGCGATATGGGGATTAATTTACGAGTTTCTCAAGAGGAAGCATATAGAATTTTATTTGGCGCAGAATTGTTAGAAGATAAAGATAATAATAGACCTTTTAGCAAATTCAAAAGGGATATTTTAAAGGAATTAGGAATAATCAAATAAACCAAACTCACCATCCCCATCCGTCAAACAAAGAAATGATTAAGCGAACCGCGGTATGTTTCGCCCAGCAAGGCTTTGTATTCTTTGGCGAAACTGTCGAAGACTGATTTTGCAAGCCCTTTTTTGCCCATGGCGGAGAGGGCTTTTATTTTCATTCCCAAGGCATCTTCGTTGATGGTGTCTATTTTCAGGAGGCAATCGGCTATTTTCAGGCTGATGTCCAAGTTGTTGTGGAACGTGTTTTTCGGATTGTTTACCACCTGCATCATGGTGTCTATCACCTCGTTGGAGAAGTTTGTTTTAAATTCGTCTACCCATTCAAATTGTATGTTGGGGAGCATCACGCCTGCGTTGAGCAGTTCCAAGAGGTGCAGGAGGTCTTCTTTCGCGTTTTGTTTTTCTTCCTGCATTTTGTGTAGCAGCCGCAGTGCCTCCCAGTAGTCGCACAGGATGCCGTCTGCCAGCGCGATTGTCCAATAACTGTTTTCATTGTCAATGTCCACTTTTCCTAAACCTTGCAACAGCATCCTTAGTTTGCGGATATTGACGCTGCGATTGTTTCTTGCGGCATCTTCCGATTTATCGAACCACAGTATTTCTTGCAGTTTGGTGGAGGAGATGCCTTTGTTATTTTTCAGGGTGTAGAGGATGATGAGCACTAAAATGTGTTTCAGCGTCGGTGTGAACTCGCCGGTGATGTTTTTCCCCTCTTTATCAAAGACTTGGAAACCGCCCAAAAAGACGATTGCTTTGGTTTTCAAATCGTAGAATTGAGAAGTCGTGGGAGGTGTTTCTGTGGTGAGTTCTTGGGTCGCCGCGAGGGGTGCCTCTTCGGATTTTCTTACAAACAGTTTCTTTCTGAAAATCCCCAATAATAGCACGAGAATTAGAATGATGAAGATAGAAAGAAACAGGCTTCCGGACTGTTTGGGCACTTCTTGCAGGGCATCATTCAGTTGCAAGGGTGGAAAATCTAATGTATAGACATTTACCCTGGATGTCTTTTGGTCGTTGGAATGGGAGGCTATTGCAATTAGTTTAGACAGCGATGGAGAATAGTATAAATCGCAGAAAGAGGTGATGTCTCTAAAATAAAAGTCGATGCTGTCTGCCAATTTTTCCTCCTGTTGGGTATAAATATTCAGTTTATTCAGGGTGATGCTTGTGGAATAAGTGCGGTTAGAATAGGTGAGATAATATATGCAACTGTCGTTTTCCGCCATCACGAGGCTATTGGAATAGAGATTATCGTTATTTGGCAAGTCAAACAGGTGGGTTATCGCATCGGTTTTCAAATCCACCTCATAGAGGTCGGCAAAATTTTGGGGTGAGAGTTCTTGCCGTCCCATCTCAGCACCCCTTCCGCCGAGGATGTAGAGTTTGTCGCCCGTGCTGTTGCCGCCCATTGCCGCCAAATAGCGTGGCGTGATGGTGTGTGAGAAGTTCAGCGCAGTTTGCGCCTTTGTTTTCAGATTGATGCGATGAAAGTCGCTGTTGTATTTGTAGTGACCATAGCCGCCAAACAGGTAGAGGCAACTGTCGTGCGGCGATATGTACCGATTATGATGCGCGTGGTCGGAGTCTTCCGCAAAGTCATTGTAACGAATCCATCGGTTTGAAAATGTATCGAACTTGTTGATAATCAGCAAATTGGTGGGGTGGGGGAGGGACGTAAACGCATAGTGCAGCAAGTCGCCTGTAAGCGGGTTGAACAGCAGGCTGTTGCACAATTCTTCATCGGCGGGAAGGTGGCGTGTGTTCTCAAAAGTTTCCTGCGTGCCGGTTTGCAAAGAATATTTGAGCATGCGTTGCCCATTCAGAATATAGAGTTTGTTTCCAATCGGGTCGAAAGTGATTTGGGGGAAAACGGATGCCTCCAAGCTTGTTTCAAGTTTCCAATGGTTGCGGTGGTCTATCATCCAATTGGGGTTACTCACGTTAGCGATTTGGGCGTTCAGTTCATCATACACCACATCGTTTCCGTGCTTGTCGAGCAGCCAACGATGAACGGGTTTGTCATTAGTGCTTACGGCGATTTGTTTCAGGATGAATGGCGACACATCGGTTGTGCCAAGTTTATCAAAATGCGACTGCCCAAAACTGATGTTGAGCGACTTAACCGCCTGCAGGCTATGCGGACAATCAATCAGTTCATCATTAAAGCGGAGCAATACGCGGTTTTGCCTCTTGTCAAACGACAGTTTCAGGTGATTCCAAACGTTTTCCACCGGAATAGTTTTCAACGGAAAGTCTTGATTACCAATCACAAGGAGAATATTGGGTATATTGTTGATGACGAGGTCAAAATTCTCTCCGGCATTAGACACCACGCGAAAAACGTAGCCAAACTTCACTAATTCATCCCGAAGGAGGATGTCAAACTCCAGCGAAAAGTTGTCCTGTGAGGCAAGAGAATAGGGCTGTCCGGCATTCAGTGATAGGGAAGTGCGTTTATCCAAGTTTTGGTCGTGGGCATAAAAATACAAACCCGTCTTGGGACTTTGTCCGACCACCGGATTTGTAATCCCAAGCAACAAGGTACACAGTATCAATATTCGCATCATCAATATCCGCATTGTCATTTGTCTAAAAAGATTGTCCTTTTTTCTTTTGCACTTTGCCTTGCGGCATCCAATATCTGCACCACAATCAGGTTGTTTTCCAAGGACGACAAGTCGGTGCTTTTCACGTCCATCGTCCCTCTGATTACATTGGAAAAATAGTTGAACGGCTCGCCGGCAGCCGCAGGAAGTTCGGTTACGCGGATTGCCTCTTTCGGCACCTCGCGCTTCAGGCGATATTCCAAATCATTGCCATTCAGGGCTTTCACATAGCCTGCCTGCCCGTAGATTTCAATGTCTTTGCGGTCGACAGGCCAGTTCCACGACCCCTGAATAATCGCCTGAGCGTGTGGATAAGTCAAAATAATCGTTGCCTGGTCATCCACTTTCGGATACACCTCCGGCTTTATTTGCTGCAAAACAGCCGTCACGGCACTTGGCGGTTCATTCTGCATCAGCCAGGTCGTGAGATTGGCACCGTAACAGCCGAAATCCACCACCGCCCCGCCGCCATTCAAAACGGGGTCGGTGAGCCACGCAAGGAACTCCTGCGAACACCCGATTTCCACCGGACCTTTGTGCCCATCGTGAACAACCACCTTATTGATAGCACCGATTTCGGGACGGGCAACAGCCATTTGGTATGCTTTGTAATGCGTTGGATACCAAGTAGTTTCGTAATTAGTCAGCAGGTGAATACGATTGTCCCGCGCCAACTGCGCCATGCGCCGAGCAGCTTCGGAACTAACCGCCAAAGGCTTCTCCACCATAACGTGAACGCCTTTGGGGGCACAAACCTCAACCGTATGGAGGTGCTCATAAATAGAATTAAACGCAACCACCCCTTCCGGCTTGGTTTTTTCGAGCATAATGCCCAAATCGTCATACACAATGCTCTTGTCGAAGCCATAAATTTTAGCATATTTCTCAACCAAAGCCTTATTTGCCTCCGCGATACCCACTATTTGAATATCGGTACGCTCTTTGTGCCGGTTCAACAACCCATGAATATGGTCGTGCGAAAGCCCCACTATCCCAATACGAACAGGGCTAACCGACTGTGAACAAGCGAATTGAACACTAAAACAACTCACAATGCAGAATAAAAAAAGACGTGCTCTCATGACGATGAAAATTTAGACTGCAAAGATAGTATATTTTTTTCAATTTCGCACTACATACTTTTAGTTAATTCTTAATTTTTTTGATGAGATATTTTGCCCCTCGCGCAGTTTCAAACACTATTGTATTGGCATCAACAACCGTTGGCGCAACTTTGCCTCCACCTTGCTGCGTGATGGCATAACCGGCAATCCCGCTGCCTTTTAGTTGGCATGTTTTGCCTGAATGCGAGGTGATGGTTGCTGAGGTCGCCTGTCCGTTTTTCCAATTTGCTGAAATCTCGAAGTTGCCGCGGGCTTTCACGCCCTTGAAACTGCCTGTTGCCCACGCTGTTGGCAGAGCCGGCAGCAGTTCGATGTATTCGCCTTGACTTTGCACCAGCATCTCCGTTATTCCGGCTGTGGCACCGAAGTTGCCGTCAATTTGAAACGGTGGGTGGGTGTCGAAAAGATTGGTCAGCGTGGATTCTTTCAGGAGTTCCTGCACCATCTTGTAGGAGTGATTGCCGTCGCGCAGTCGTGCCCAGAAGTTTATTTTCCATGCCTTGCTCCAGCCTGTGCCGCCATCGCCGCGTGTGGTGAGGGACTTTTTCATGGCTTCGGCATACAGGTTGTCCTGTGCGCTTCTTCCGGCGATGATTTGCGACCCCGGGTGTAGCCAAAACAGGTGGTTGGCGTGGCGGTGACCGCCGTCGCCGGATATATCTATGGCGATTTCGTCTTTCCATTCCATAAACTGACCTGCCAAACCGATTTGGGGACCTGCTAATTTGCTTTTTGCATGCACTATTTCGGCTATTTCAGGTGTTTTCCCGCCCAAGATTTTGTTGGCTTTAATCACCATATCGAACAGTTCGGTAATCACTGCCTGGTCGCAAGCCGACCCCATCGAATAGGCACCGTGCTCCGGCGAATAGGATGGGCTTGCTACCAGAGAGCCATCGCGCGTATCCGTCCACAAGTTGTCTACCCAAAACAGAGCGGCATCCAGCATCACCGGAAAATATTCCCGCAGGAATGCTTCATCCTGATTGAACAGGTAATATTCCCAAATGTCCTGACACAGCCAGCCCGCTGCTGCCGGAAAATAGAATGCGTCTGATGTGGCAGGACCCGTATTGCCCCAGATATTGTTTTCGTGAAAGTCTACCCACCCTCTGACCGGCGTTCCGTCTGCTTTGCCGAAATACTGCTGCGCCGTGAATTTTCCACGGGGGACGAGGCTTTTCACATAATCAATAGCGGGCAAATGGCACTCCGCCAAATTGGTTTGTTCGGCTAACCAATAGTTCATCTGAATATTGATGTTGGTGTGATAGTCGGCTGCCCACGGCGGGGTCAATCCATCCGCCCAAATGCCTTGCAGGTTGGCAGGCAGTGAGTTTTTGCGGGAGGAAGCAATCAGCAAATATCGCCCGAACTGGTAATAGACCTGTTCCAGATAGCGGTTTTCAGCCGCCGTGTTGCTATTGTTTTTGTAACCGGCTAACAGGGCGTTGATTGTTTTATTGCCCGCATTGCCTGCGCCGTCAAGAGCCAAAGACATTCGGTTGTATAACGATTGATAATCAGCTATATGCGCTTTCAATACCTTCGCATACGGTTTGCTTTCCGCCTGAGTGATTGCTTTCGCGACCTTCGTCAGAGGGTCAGCCGTAGAGAAATAGTTGTAGGTATCGTCCATACATTGCTGGTAGTTGGTGGCAGCGGATGAAAAGATGAGTATTTCATTGGCATTTTTCACCGTCACTTTTCCGTCGGAGGCACTCACCGAGCCGCCGGTGGCACGGATGCGCACTTGCTGTGTGAATTTCAACCCGTTTTCCTGCTGGTCTGCCGGTTTTCCGGTCATCGTAATCGTTCCGTTTGCCGCCGCAATCGTTACAGCCGACTGAGGCGTGGTCAGATACACTGTTCGGGACAGTTTCGCGGGCTTATTGGCAGTCAGCCGAATGACCAAAACGTTATCGGGATGGCTGATGAAATATTCGCGGGTGTAATTCACCCCTTCCTGCGTGTAGGTTACTTTGGCAACAGCCCTGTCGATATCCAATTCGCGGTGGTAATTGGAAAAAGTCGGAGAAGTGGAAGCATCGGCGATATGGATATTTCCTAAAGATTGGTATGAGCCAAAATCTGCTTTTGTGCCTTTCAAGGCATTGACGTGGGCTCTTGTCTCGGCGTTTTCCGGATAGTTGTGGGCAATCACCTTGCCGCTTTCATCCACATACGCCTTCTTTGTGGCAGAAAAAGTCGTCATATCCTCCTGCAAAGCGTTTTGCGCATTCTGCAAGTTGGCACGGTTCACCGCCGGCGTATTGCGATGCCCGCCGTTGTAATTGGGATTTTTACCGGGGCCGCCCGACCAAAGGGTCTTCTCGTTGATTTGAACTACATCCACGGCAACGTCACCGAAGACCATCGCGCCCATAAAGCCATTGCCGAGCGGCAGGGCTTCCGATTCCCAAACCGTGGCGGGGGAGTCGTATTGCAACTTCAAAGCCGGAGCGTTTTGCCCGACCATCGTCAGAGACGAAAAAATAAAACCGAGTGTGAAAAAAGATGTTTTCATATTTTTATAAATTTTCGGTTCTACTGGGAATTGTGTGGAAAGTAGTAATTTTGCGGCATGGAAAAATATACGGGAAGTCAGATATTAGAGAAGATACTTTTGCCTGTGGATACAGCATGGGAAGTATCGGGAGTTGTCACCGA
>BNTT01000081.1 GCA_025996815.1 Bacteroidia bacterium | reverse complement strand
CAAAATACCATGCCACATTGCCAAGATTGTTGCTTCCGCTGTATTTAAACTTTTGACTTTGCTGTCCTCCGCGTGCCGCATATTCCCACTCCGCCTCCGTTGGCAGGCGATAATTCTTGCCCGTCAGCGAATTGAGCGTCTTTATAAACAGTTGTACATCTTTCCAACTAACGTTCTCCACCGGATAATTGTCGCCTCTGCCAAAAGCCGATGGTCGTTCGATGCCCCCCACGGTCGCCATAACAACTTGCCACTGCCCCTCCGAGACCTCATGTTCCATGATTTTAAAACTGCTCAACGTCACCTCGTGCGCAGGCTCTTCATCCGAAAAGCCAAGAGGCTGCTCCGGCGTGGCTCCCATCGTGAACGTGCCGCCCGGCACGGTTATCATCCTCAGAAAGTAGATGTCCGTGGTCGGCTTTTCCTGCGTAATGGTTATCACTTCAGACGAGCCTGCGGTGGTGGTAACGGTAACGTAAGCGATGCGTTCTTTGTCTTCGATATTTCTCGACACAGTTGCCGTAACCATTCTTTTATCTTTATCCTCCGGACCGGAAGCAGTGGATATTGTACACCACAGAGTGTCCCCCACAGCAATACATGCATCGCTGTAACTAACCCTTGCTTTCCATGGGTTGTTGCTTAATATGGAAAAATTGTAATCCGACCGTGCATACGAGGCGGCAATACTTGTTGGTGTTACCTCCAGATAGGGCACTCCTGCCTGCCAAACGACAATGTCTTCCCAGCGTGCGCGATCTGCGCCCGCCGTAACTCTTACAGTAGCCACGCGCGCATCTATTTCCGTATTTGGACCCGCCGTCACCGTAATCGTTCCGTTGCCTGAGCCGTAAGCATTCGAGAAACCGCACCACTCGGAGTTCTCCGAAGTAACCTCAACCGTCCACTCCACGTTACTTCTTATGTCAAGGTACTTGCTGTCGCCGGTATAGGGCATCTCAATGCCGCTGCTCTTTTGCTCCACAAACAGGAAAATATTTGCCGGCTGCCAAATCGTGATGATGATTTCCTTGTCTAATTCTTCCGAATAAACCCTTATGGTTGCGATACGCCCACTCTGGGTTTCGTTGTCCTTCGTGTCCAAGGTTATAACCCCGTTGCCTTCACCCGCAACATGGCTTAAGCCGCCTTCGTCCATAGCATCGTGTAAGCCGCACCACTCAATGCCTCGCGTAATATCCGCCGTCCACGGATGAGTGCTCGTTACACGGATGAAATATTGGCTGGTAAAAACGGCAACGCTAAAGTCGGTCAAATCCACCGACAAGCCGGGCGGCGGCGGCGGCTCCTCAACATCGGGAATACCGGCTTGATTCACTTTAATCACAGCCAATGTGTCCGAAGTGGTTTCAGAAGTAACGATTACAGTGGTACTACGTGCGATTTTAGATTCATTTGCTCTCACAGTTATCGTTAGAAGTTTGCCGTAGTCGTCGGGTGCAGGAATACACCACCAATAGTCATCTTCAACCGTAGCCCTCCAATTTTTATATTTGCTTGCTTCTTCAATAGTGTAGACACCTCCGGTAGCAAGTGCGTCAATCTCCAGAGAGTCCACCGTCAAGCCTGTCTGGGGGGTATCGGCTTTCTCAATCAAGCAGCCGCTGAAGCCGCTGAACATAATCAGCGTTGCCAAAAGGGACAAAAGAAGATGCTTTTTCATGCTGCAAAGGTAAATACTTTTTTTGAAATAACAATGCAACGCCGCTAAAAATTTTATTTTACATACAATATGGACGCGGGCACCGGCTCCAACGTCTCTGCCGAGGGCTTTCGCCACCCCCATTCAAAACTCTCGCCCTCGTAGTCTTCGATGTACAGCAATTTGTAGGTATGACAGCCCTTTTGGAGCGCGACACGCCCCTGCACCACATACGCCGCGTGCGAGCCGTCGTTGTTCACCACTTTTTTGCCGTTGATATAGAGCACGCTGCCGTCGTCGGTTTTAGTCATAAAGGCATAAATTCCATCTTCGGGCACTTCAATAATTCCCTCAAAGATAAAACCGAAATGGTCGCCCTGTTTCGCGCCTTTGATACTTGGCTCGGGCAGGACGCCTTTTTCGACAAATGCCTTTTCGGTGATGTCGCCCACCTTGTGAAATTCGCCTTCGTAGTAGCGGTAATTCACGCCACGTTCTTTGGCGATTGCCTTCATCGGCGGGGCAAAAATTGCCAGCGTGGCATCAACGGAAAATGTTTTGCTGGGCGCATAGCCATCTTTGTATGCCTTTGCTTTGATTGTTTTGGACGATGTCAACGGAATAGGCGACGTGTAGAGCGTAGCCTTTTCCGAAGGTTCCGAACCGTCTAAAGTGTAATAAATGCTTGCGCCGGGAGTGGCAGAAACCAAATCGGCGGCGGCTTTATTTTCAAACAAATCCAGGTCTTGCGTTGTGGTGGGAATGGACACTACCAACCCTTTGGTCATCGAATAGGGACAGGTCTCGTCCGCAACGCCGCGCGTGAGGTTGGGTTGTTTGCTCAAAGTGAAATCCAGCGTGCCGCCTTCCATCAATTGTTCGTAAGTAACGTAATTGTTCGCTATTTCTTTTCCATTGAGTGTAACCTTGTCGATGTAGATGTTTTTGTCGGGGTTATTCGCCTTGATGGTTAAGGTTTTGCCGTTTCCTAATTTAATGACGGCTTGCGGGAAAAGCGGCGTGGTGAGCAAAATCTCATCTGTGCCGGGAGAAACCTGGTACATACCCAAACTGCTCATGATATACCAAGCCGACATTTGTCCGCAATCTTCGTTGCCGATAATTCCTTCGGGGGTAGGTTGATACATTTCGCGGAGGATGCGGCGGGTCAAGGCTTGCGTTTTCCATGGCTGCCCCACGTAGTTGTAGAGGTAGGCGATGTGGTGGCTCGGCTCGTTGCCGTGTGCATACTGCCCAATTAAGCCCGTAATATCTTTCAATTCTTCGGGTATTCTGGATTCTATAATAAACAGGCTGTCTAATTGCTCCACAAAAGATTCTTTTGTGCCAAAAAGTTGCATCAAACCATTCATATCGTGAGGCACCGAAAAGCGGTATTGCCAGGCATTTGCTTCCGTATAAGCCTGCTCCGGTATAAACTGATTGAACTCATCCCAACTGCCATTCTCTTTTTTCCCTCTGAAAAATTTGGTATCGCCGTCGAATACATTGATATACGAAAGTGCCCGTTGCGAATACTCCTGATAGTCAGCCTCGCGACCCAAGTCTTTGGCGAGTTGGGCGATACACCAATCATCGTAAGCATATTCCAGTAAGCAGGACACCGATTCTATTCTCACATCGGACGGGATAAAGCCGTTCTTCACATAGAAATCGGAGCCTTTGCGGTTGATGTTGGACGACACTTTGAGGGCTGCCAACGCCCTCTCGGCATCCCAGCCCCGAATGCCTTTCCGGTAGGCATCCGCAATCACCGATGCCGTGTGGTAGCCAATCATACAGTAGGTCTCCCCCGTCGAGAGCGACCAGAGGGGCAATTCGCCGTTGATGTCGTACCAATCGAGGAATGAATTTATCATATCGTTCACCAATTCGTGGTTGGTGAGGGTCATCAGGGGGTTCCACGTCCGATAAGTGTCCCACAGCGAGAACGTCGAATAGTGTTTTTTCGGCTCGATGGCATCGCTCACGATGTTGGGCACAATTTTGGCATGGTATTGAGCCGTATAAAAATTCTTTTTATCCGCCTCCGAGCCTTCCACGATGATGTCTGACACAGCCGTGTTCCATTGGTCGCGCGCCTGCGTGCACACCGCATCGAAATCGAACCCGCTAACGTCGTGCTCCAGATTGTCGCGCGCCGCGGCTTCGCTCACGATAGACAGCCCTACCCGCGCGATGATGGGCTTGCCGTCTGAAACGCCGAAGTTGAGCCGCATCACCTTGTCGCTGAGGAGGTCTGCCGCTTGGAAGTTTTGGGAGAATTGTGCCACGAAATAAATCGCCTGGTCGGGCGTCCAAGCCTGTGTGAGGCGCATCCCCGCAATCTCGTTGTCGGAGCGCGTTTCCAAAGAAGCAGCATCAATGGCATCTCCGCCCAAGGCGTGCGCCAAGTCGATGATGATGTTTTGCTCTTTGCCTTTTTTATAGGTATAGCGATGCAGACCGGCGTATGTTGTCGCGGTCAGTTCCGCCTTTATTCCCTCGTCCTTGAAATTGACGGAATAATAGCCGGCGGATGCCGTTTCGTTTTTGTGCGAGAAAGCGAGCGGCTCAAAGAAATAGCCGGAGGCTTGCAGTTTCGCCTCGCGCGTGGTTGGATGAAACAGGATGTCGCCCAGGTCGATACACCCCGTGCCGCTCAGATGCGTGTGCGAAAAGCCCAGCATCGTGTTGTCGCTGTAATGATAGCCGCTGCAAGCGTCCCAATCGCCCAATCGCGTGTCGGGACTGAGTTGCACCGCCCCAAAAGGCACCGTAGCACCCGGATAGGTGTGCCCATGAAAGCCCGTGCCGATGAACGGGTCAATGTAATCGACCGGCTGCTTGTTGCCTGAAGAGCACCCCAGCAATGTCAGCAATAAAAACGAAGAACAAAACTTTTTCATAACTATATCAAATGTATAATGTTAATTTAACAACCCTTTCAGCAACTCCGGATGATTTGTCGTGATATAATCCACCCCTTGCTGAAGGAAATATTGCATCTCCTCGAGGGAGTTTACAGTCCACACATTGGTCGTAAGCCCCAATTCCTTTGCCTCTTTGAGCCAAGTGGGGTGGTCGTGCAACGTGCCTTCGCTGTAATCCAATCCCCAATAGCCTTCGGCTTTCAGTTCTTGCGGCGATTTGTCGCCGTTTAGATACGCCACGCGGTGTTGAGGATTGAGTTTAATCAGTTCCTTGCAAATATCCGCACTGAAAGAGATATAATCCGTCAAGTCGGCGATGCCACTTTCGTTGATTACCTTCACGACCACATTTGCCGCGCGGACATCGGCTTCAGGCGAGTGATGCGGTTTGATTTCGACGATAAGTTTCGTCGTGTTCTGAGTTTTCGCCACCTCAATACACTGTTGCAGCGTGGGGAGAGGCTCGCCGTTGGCTAAGCGCAGAGCCGACAGGTCGGCGTAAGTAGCACCCTGAATGTTCACGCCCTGATAGTCGTCGTCGTGATTAAGCACCAGATAGCCATCCTGCGTAAGGTGCACATCCAATTCCGAGCCGTAAGCCCCAAAATCAATCGCGTTGTGCAGCGACGAAACAGAATTTTGAGCCGAACCCAACTTGTCCCAAAAGCCACGATGGGCAATTATTTGGGTGTTCACACTATCATTGCTGCAAACGCAACTGCTTATAGCGCAAGCCATTAGCAGCAATGTTGAAAGAAATACTTTTTTCGTACTCATAATGTATATGTATTAAAGTTACTGTTTGCAAATTTACGAACAAAAAAGGGAAAATAGGGTATTGTTTTGCGTTCAAATATCTTCATATTGCGCAAAAAAGCAAGTTCAATTGCGGATAATCATAAAAAAGTGCTACCTTTGCACGAAAAAGCGATGAAGAAAACAGCAGTAATCATACTGAATTGGAACGGCAAACGTCTGTTGGAGGAGTTTTTGCCCGCTCTGGTGCGGCATACGCCTGCTGCCGAGGCGGAAATTATTGTGGCTGACAATGCTTCCGGCGACGATTCGCTGGCATTTTTGAAGGCGGCTTATCCCGACATCACGGTTTTTCCATTGGCGGAAAATCACGGCTTTGCCGGCGGCTACAATCGTGCGATGAGCGGCTTGGGGCATCAATATGTGGTGCTGCTCAATTCGGATGTGGAGGTGAGCGAAGGCTGGCTAACCACGGCTGTGGCGTATCTGGACGCGCATCCGGACGTGGCGGCACTCCAACCGAAGATATTGGCGCAGCGCAACAGGACGCAGTTTGAATATGCCGGTGCCGGCGGCGGCTTCATCGACAAATATGGCTATCCGTTTTGTCGCGGACGCATTTTGGACACTTTGGAATCCGACAACGGGCAATACGACACCCCTGCGGAGGTGTTTTGGGCAAGCGGTGCCTGCCTGTTTGTGCGCCTCAAAGATTTTGAGGAAGCGGGCAGACTGGACGAGCAGTTTTTCGCCCATCAGGAAGAAATAGACCTCTGCTGGCGGCTCCACACACACGGCAAGAAGGTGGTTTGCCTGCCGCAATCGGTGATTTATCATGTGGGCGGTGCCACGCTGAAGCCCAATGAGCCGCGAAAAATCTTTCTCAACAGCCGCAATAATCTGTTGATGCTGTACAAAAATTTGCCGAAAGCGCAGTATTGGAAAGTGATGTTCGTGCGTTTTTTCTTGGATTATGCGGCGGCGGCGGCTTTTTTTGCCCAGCGCAAACCGCGGCAGGCATTGGCAATCTTCGCCGCACGGCGCGATTTTCATCGCAAAAAAAGCCAATATAAAGCCCTCCGCGAGCAAAACCTGACGCGGGCAGCGGGCAAAATCCCGTCCACCATCTATCAAAAAAGTATGTTGCTGCAATATTATTTGCGCGGCAAGAAGCGGTTTGAACAGTTTCAGTTCAAGCCTATTTAACATTTACACCGCTCAGCACCAAGCGGAAGCCCACATTGCTGTAGTGCGTGCCCATTAAGGCGGTGTGACCCCGACGCGATACACGACAGTACGTTGCCCCTGCATACCAACTGCCGCCACGAAGCACGCGGACGTTAACGCTATCGGGAGTCAACTCGGGACCGGTGGGATTGGTCTGCGCGTCACTCGTATAGTCGCTATACCAATCGTAGACCCACTCATGCACATTGCCGCTCATATCGTGGATGCCTAACTCGTTGGGTTGCTTGGTGCCTACAGGGAATGCGTGCCCACTGCCGGTGAGCTCTTGCTCACCGCTATTGACCGCATACCACGCCACATCGTTTATATCGTTTCCACCGCTGTAAACATAGTTTTTGCTCTCCCTGCCACCGCGTGCGGCATATTCCCACTCCGCTTCGGTGGGCAGGCGATAGGTCATTCCGGTTTTTTTGTTCAGTTCCGCAACAAATTTTTGCGTATTATCCCACGTTACCGCACCGATAGGGTAATCATCGCCTCTACTGTCCACCGCCGGGACATAAAACCCGATTCCATCTTCGCTGGGCCACTCATGCATCACATCGTGCCACAGTTTTTGCGTAACTTCGTATTTGGCAATATAATAATTGTCAAGCGTAACCTCGTGGGCGGGTTTTTCACTATCCTCCGCTTCGTCGGATGGCTGTTCGTCAGAGGCTCCCATCACGAATGTGCCGCCTTCCACCCAAACCATTTCGCCGAGTGAAGCCAGCACAGACAGCGATAGCGTGCGCAGGAAAGCAGCACCGTTGGTGTCGATAGCCAACACTATGGCTTCGCCGCTCGCATTGTCGGCTGTGATGACGACGGGGGGGGTGAAGATGATTTCCTGTCTGGAGAGGTCTTCCTGCCATGTCCAGCCGTCCGGCAGGTCGAGCACTTTGATGGCAACGATGCTGTGTCTCAATGCCTTATAGGTTATGGTATGGCTAAAACCCGGACTGAACATTGCCGGCTGGTCAAAGGAGAAAGGTATGTATTGGTATTTGGGCAGGCTGATTTTTGTGGTGTCATCGGCAAGCGTGAACACGACGACCGAATCGCTACTTGAATTGTTGATGCCCCCGGGGGCAAAGATGGGGTTGCCATGCGGAACGGTGGTTTTTACGTTCAATGGCATCCAGATGGCATCACGTATTATTTGCCAGAAATAAGTTTTGTAGTTGAGGCGCAGTTCGGGAGCCGTGCCCGCGGTGACGTGGATGTTTTTTCCGGCAGTATCCTGCAAAAAACAGCCGTCGAGCGTCCAGCGATAGATGCCGATGCTGTCTTGTGCGATGCCGATGAGGGGCACCGCTTCGTTGTCATCGACATAGCCACTGGGGATTTTTCTGCTGTTGTGGATGGTTGCAGATGCACCGGAGAGGAAAGTGACGGTGTGATAGCCCGGCTCCGGACTTGCAAATGCCGTTACCCCCGTGACGAAATCTTTATTCTCGATGGCAGTCGTCAAAATCGCCAACGCCGTGATATTGCAATTGACGGCAGCCACCCACTCATCCAGCGCACTGATGCGGTCGCGGTCTTGAAGAGCATCCCACAACGCATTGTCGTTATACTCATTCCGACAAGAGCCTAACGCCAGCAGGCAAACAGCCGCGAGCGTCCCTCTGAATATATATTTTTTCATCATCGTTTCAATTTGGAAGTGCAAAAGTACAAAAAAAAATTGTACTTTTGCAAAAATTTTAGAATAAAAATGAATACAATTCGTTTTTGGCTGAAAAATGCGCGTTCTACATCGCTGCCGCAGAGCCTGTTGCCGGCGGTGCTGGCGGTGTGTATGGCTTCGCCGACTGCCGATTTTTCGCTTTGGCTGGGGCTGATTGCCCTGTTGGGCGTGGTGATGGCGCATTTGAGTATGAATTTGTTTGACGATTATTTCGACTATAAAGTGAAGGGCGCAGAGTTTCGCAACAATCTGACGCGCAAAGGGATGCGTGCGCGTATTTCCAAATGCACCTGCATCACCTCCGGACAAGCCACTTTGAAGCAACTGCTGGCAGCCTGCCTCACGTTTGGAGGCATCGCACTGTGCCTTGGGCTGGTGATTTTCCTCTATCGGGGCAACACCGTTTTTTGGATTGCCGCCATAGCCGCCGTGCTGGGGATTTCCTATTCGGGCGCGCCGCTTCGTCTGTCGTATCACGGTCTGGGCGAGGTGGTTATCGGCATCATGTTTGGTCCGCTGGCAATGGCGGGGGTCTATTACTCCGCGTGCGGGCAGTTAGACGGACAGTTGCTGTTCATCTCCATTCCGGTGGGGTTGTTGGTCGTCAACATCGTGTACACCCACTCCATCATGGATTATGAGCCCGACAAAGAGGTCGGCAAAATGACCTTCGCCGTCTTGCTGCACAGCAAAGCCCGCATGTTGCTCGCACTTTTGCTGTTGCTGACGGCAGCATACACCTGCATCATAGCCGGCGTGATTACGGGCTATCTCTCCGGTTATTATCTGCTTGCGCTGCTAACCCTGCCGATGGCGTTGGGACTGTTTTTGCTGATGTTCCAATTCGTGAAAAACCCCGAAAAAAAGTTCACCCCGCAATGGTGGATGGGTCCAATGGGCGATTGGCAACGCCTGCAAGCCGCCGAAATAGACTGGTTCATGATTCGCTGGCTATTGGCGCGCAATCTGCTGACGGCGTTTTGCATAATTCTCATTATTGCCGGATTTGTTGATTAAAAAAACTTGTTTTTGTCGCAAAAATGAAATCTCTATTTTACCTCCCCTACTGGTTCCTCAAAGCAAAGTTTTTTGGCTGCAAAAAGCCGCTGCAGACGGTGCTGTTCATTTCGGACAAGTGCAATTTGGCTTGCAAGCATTGCACGGTGTATCAAGCGACTAATCCGCACATTAAGACGTTTGCGCAAATTTGGGAGGAATTGGAATACTCCTACCGGCTGGGGTCGCGATTCGTCGATTTTGAGGGCGGTGAGCCTACTTTGTGGCGTGAAGCCCCAATGCTTGATTTGAACAGCCTCATCGACCTGTCCAAAGAAATCGGTTTTTATTCTGCCACAATGACGACCAACGCGCAGATGCCCTTCGCAGGCTCCCACGCCGATTCTATTTGGGTGAGCCTCGACGGTTTGGGTGCGTTTCACGATGAAATTCGCGGCAAGGGGGCATTCGACCGCCTGGTGCAAAACATCGCCACAGCCAATCATCCGAAGTTGAGCGTCAATATGGTTATCAATGCCAAAAATTACACTTCGGTGGCGGAAACTATTGAGTTTGCCAAAAATAATCCTGCCATTCAGTCCATCTCGCTGAATTTTCATACGCCCTATGCGGGCACGGAAGACCTGTTTTTGGATTGGGACACCCGCGCCGAGGTCATTGATTTGATTATTGCCAAGAAGCGGGCGGGCTATCCGATTATGAACTCGGTTTCGGGACTTAAACTGATGAAACACAACAATTTCAAGAAACAATGCTGGGTGTCCAATTTCATCCAATCCGACGGGACGCGCCTGGAAACTTGTGCGGGCAAAAATGCCGGCGTGTGCGACCGCTGCGGCTTGTCTATGGCGGGCGAAATGAATGCGGTTTTCAACCTCAAGCCCGACACCATCTTTGCCGGAATGAAATTGCGGATGTGAGGCTATAATGCCAAAGTCTGCGTCACAATATCCTCAGCCACCTCTTTTTTGGATTTGAGCGGAAATGTTTCGCTTGTGCCGTCGGCGGCGATGATGCTGACCTTGTTGGTGTCGCTTTGGAAGCCCGCCCCCTCGTCGTTGAGGGAGTTGAGGACGATGAAATCAAGGTTTTTACGCTTCAGTTTTTCGCGGGCGTTTGTCCATTCTTTGTCCGTTTCGAGGGCGAAGCCAATCAGCGTTTGCTTTTTCGTTTTCATCTGTCCGAGCGTTGCCGCGATGTCGGGGTTGGGTGTCAGCACCAGTGTCAGCGGCTGGTCGGGCTGGCGTTTGAGTTTGTCGGCGGAGTAATGTGCGGGCTGATAGTCGGCTACGGCGGCGCAGAGGATAGCCGCATCGGCTGTCGGGAATTGCTTCACCGCCTCGTTATACATTTCCTCGGCGGAGGTTACGTCGATGCGTTGGATGCGCGGGTGTGCGGTTTGCAAATGCACAGGACCGGCGATGAGCACGACCTCCGCGCCACGCTCCGCACAGACTTCCGCCAGGGCAAAGCCCATTTTGCCGGACGAGAAATTGCCGATGAAGCGCACCGGGTCAATCTTTTCGTAGGTGGGACCCGCTGTCAGCAGGATTTTTTTTTTTGCAAGCCCCCTGTCTTCCCTGTCTTCCCTGTCATTGCGGGCTTGACCCGCAATCCCCTGCAAAAACAGCTCAATCGCGTTCACAATCGCGTCCGGCTCTTCCATCCGCCCCTTGCCTTCGAGATTGCTGGCGAGATGCCCCGTAGCGGGGTCGATGATGTGATTGCCGCAGGCACGCAATTTTTCCAAATTATGTTGGGTGGCGGGGTGCGCCAGCATATCCAAATCCATTGCCGGAGCCACAAACACGGGGGCTTTCATCGACAAGTAGGTGGTAATCAGCATATTATCGGCAATGCCGTTTGCCATTTTGCCAATCGTGGCGGCGGTGGCGGGAGCAATCAGCATAAGGTCTGCCCACAGACCCAAATCCACGTGACTGTGCCACGTGCCGTCGTTTGCCGCAAAAAATTCGCTCACGACCGGCTTCTGAGTGAGCGCAGAGAGGGTGACGGGCGTGATAAACTCCTTCGCCGCGGGCGTCATCACCACCTGCACCTCCGCCCCGCGTTTGAGCAGTGCGCGGCACAGATACGCCGCCTTGTAAGCCGCAATACTCCCCGTGATTCCCAAAACGATTTTTTTGTTTTCCAGCATAATTGTCTTCTTTATTTGCATCAACTGAGTTGCAAAGGTACGGAATAATTTAACATAAAAAATTTGGATATGTGAAAAATAATACTTACTTTTGCAGCCGATAGTTTTTATTCATAAATTTAAAATAATAATCGTATGAAAAACAAATTCTTAAAAAACGGCTCATTTGCGTTGCTTTTGTACGGCGTGGTGGTCTGTATGGGGGGGGGGGTACAACGTTTGTGGGCGGAGGCTCCCCAAGAGGCTAAAATCGCCGTAATTGGCGTGGTGTCCGATGCAGAAGGTCCCATCATCGGCGCAAGTGTGGTTGAAAAAGGCAATCCGGGCAACGGAGTTGCCACCGACGTGTACGGACGATATACCATTGGGGTGTCGTCCGATGCTGTTCGGCTGCTGTTTATGGTGCCAAGGCAGCTAACGGTGTAGTTGCCATCAATACGAAAAGAGGGAAAGCAGGCAAACCGAGTATAACATTCAACTCAAGCGTGGGCTTTGTAGAAGTGGCTAATTTGCCTCGTACTTTGGATGGACCCGGCTTTTTGAACTTCCGCTATGATTACGAAGTGGGCAAAACGACCCAAGCCGATTTGGAAAAATATCCCGGACGCTTCACTGACCCCCGCAAATTGGAAAGTCTGGGTGTGAGCCAATTAGATTGGTATAACTATACCCAAAAAACACCGGTTACAGAGCTTCCCTCAGCAGACGACCTGGTTAGAACCTGGCTATCACGCTTGGAACTTAAAGCACCTGAAATTGAAAATTATCTGATTGGAAGGACAACGAATTGGGACGACATCGTCTTTCAAACCGGATTACAGCAGGACTATACTGTTGCCCTCTCCAACCGTACAGATGATATGTATTATTACTGGTCGGTGGGATATACCGAGAGGGAAGGCGTGCGCACCGATGAAAAATACACCAGTTTCCGCACCCGTCTGAATCTGGAATCCAAAGTAACTAACT
>BNTT01000080.1 GCA_025996815.1 Bacteroidia bacterium | reverse complement strand
CGCACCAACACCATCCTGCAATCGGCTTTTTTCAAGATTACTGGCGTTGTTCCCTACGAATTGGCGGTGGAACAAATGAAGTATATGATTAAAAAATCGTATGGCAAGAAGGGCGACGACATTGTGAACAAAAACAATGCAGCAGTAGACCGTGGAGCCGATTATGTGAAAGTGGATGTGCCGCCCTTTTTCAAGCCTTTGGTCACGTCGTAGAGGCGGAGATAGGCTTGCACGTGGCACGCCACGAAGTCGGGGGTGTTCACCAAATAGGTCGAGCGAATGGGGTTGTCGCCGAAGCGCAAATGCGAGCAGGTGAAGCCGCCCGACTTTTTGGAATCGTACGCAAAATATGCCTGACAGTATTTATTGGTGTTGTCGCCGATGATTTTGATGGAGTTTTTGTTTGCGCCCACCGTGCCGTCGGCTCCCAAACCGTAGAATTTGGCTTCAAACGGACCGTTTTCCAATATCAATTCCGGTTTTAGGGGAAGCGATTTGAATGTTACGTCGTCCACGATGCCAATCGTAAATCCGTGTTTCGGGATGTTGGCAGCCAGGTTTTCATACACCGACAAGATTTGTGCCGGCGTGGTGTCTTTCGACGACAAGCCGTAGCGACCGCCCACGATGAGCGGCTTGTTGGCACAAGCGATGTCTTTGCAGGACGCAAATGCCTCTACCACATCGAGATAGAGCGGTTCGCCATTGGCACCCGGCTCTTTCGTGCGGTCTAAAACGGCGATGCGCTTCACCGTTGCGGGCAATGCCTCGCCCAAATGCTTCACCGAGAACGGACGGAAAAGGTGCACAGCCACCAAGCCGACTTTTTCGCCTTTTTTCGTCAGATAGTCGATGGTTTCCTTGATGGCTTCCGTCACCGACCCCATCGCGATAATCACGCGCTCAGCATCCTTAGCCCCGTAATAGTCAAACAAATTGTAGTTGCGACCGGTGAGTTCGGACAATTGCTTCACATAGCCGTCCACAATATCCACAACCTTGTCGTAATAGACATTCGATGCCTCACGTGCCTGAAAATAAATATCAGGGTTTTGCGCCATCCCGCGAGCCACCGGTGCTTCGGGACTCAATGCGCGCTTGCGGAAAGCCGTCAACGCCTTTTGGTCAATCAGCCCCGCCAAGTCGTCATTTTCCAACGCCTCAATCTTCTGAATTTCGTGCGAAGTGCGGAACCCGTCGAAGAAATGCACAAACGGCACGCGCGACTTAATCGCCGCCAGATGCGCCACAGCCGCCAAATCCATCACTTCCTGCACCGACCCGGTCGCAAACATCGCGCAACCCGTCTGACGCACCGCCATCACATCCTGATGGTCGCCAAAAATCGACAGGGCGTGCGAAGCCAAAGCCCGCGCCGACACATGGTAAACACCCGGAAGCAGTTCGCCTGCCACCTTATACATATTCGGAATCATCAGCAACAATCCCTGCGAAGCCGTGAACGTAGTAGAGAGAGCCCCAGCCTGCAAAGAGCCATGCATAGCCCCCGCAGCCCCCGCCTCAGACTGCATCTCATCCACGCGAACCGTCTCGCCAAACACATTCTTCCGCCCGGCAGCCGCCCACTCATCGACATACTCCGCCATCGTAGAACTCGGAGTGATAGGATAAATAGCAGCCGTCTCGCTGAACATATACGCGATATGCGCAGCCGCCTGATTCCCATCACAAGTCAAAAATTTCTTCTCTTTAGCCATTTTTTTATATTTTTAATGTTTATATTCTGCAAATTTACATATTTAGTTTCATTTAGGTAGCATATTTTTGTTGTTTTTGATATAATACCCATTGCGTTTGTTGCTTCAATCCACTTTCTTGGGGTCATATTAAAACTGTTTGCTCCGGCTTCGTGCATAAAGGTGTCGAATTCGACACCTTTAAAATTTAGGTTGTGAATCATCTCCCAAGTTCCTAAATACTCAATCGTGTTTCTGTTGCGCATCCAATTACGAATGTGGTCATCTCCATCCTTAGCTTTCACCATATCGGTGAGGCAGATATAATCTTCGTTGTCGTTTCGCATAGACACCGAAATTTCAATATCTTGAACTATTATTTTTTTTATTAGGGACATATTTTTTTGTATTTTATATATTTTGTTATCTCTATAAATTGTTGTACCTTTGTCGCATCGAAAGATAAACGGTTACATAACTATTGCGTGTTTGTTGCGGGTTGTGTAGCCATTTTTTTTCTATTTAATTTATTTCTATTTTATTTCCAAAAGTCATTGTTGTCAAATCAAGTTTTATAAAATAAAAATCCTTATCATCGTTCTCGAATTTTCCATTATTATCTTGGTCTCTTTGAATTTTTATCAATACAAAGTTTTGTTTCTCAAATATATCAAAACTGATTACATTTTCATTTTCAGATGTCAAAGGCTTCAAATAATTTCCATAAACATCAGATACATATAATATTGTAGGGTCTTTTTCATCAATTCGCCCGTTTTTATTCCTGTCATAATTTTTTACTCGGTAAAAAATCCATTGTGAAGTCGTATTTTTGGATTGATTGGTATGATTGTTATACAAATTATAACTTCTACCAAACCCCACAATGTAAGTGTCGTTCTCAAATAACGGTTTATAACTGTCCTCAACGAAATTATAAAAAATAATATTTGCATAGAAATCCCCCCAGAATGCAATTTTGTTGGAAGATAGAAAATCTGAATTATATCTTGTTGGAATAATTATGGTTGATAATGAGTCTACCATAATTGGATTATCAAAATAATGAGCCAATTTACCCTTTTGTCCAAAAGCAGAACAAAAAGTCAAGCCGAGAATAACCGAAAAAATAACTCTTTTTATATTCATAATTATCTATTGTTATTGTAAAACTTTTTCATTGCACACGTTTAGAAATCTGAAGATTTTTACTACCTTTGCACCGCAGTCCCGGGAACTTCCTCTCTCGAATATTAAATGTCGATGATGAAGCCGGGTTTTTTGTTTTATATGCGCTGCAAAGTTAATCATTTCTTCTTTCTATTCTATCGCTCTTTGAATGTTTTTTGCATTCAACGCACTCACCACTTTTTTGCCTGTTTGCGTTTCCAATTCCTTGAGTGCCACATTGGCTACGTGTCCGCCTCGTCGGGCAATGCCTTTACTTGCTGCAAAGGTTGCCGGTCCTTCGGACTGTGAAATCTCCTTTGTAGAAGCCTCTGCAAGCATATTTAGGACTAATTCCAAATTAGTCATGTTGTCGCGCAGACTCTCGGTTTTCAAACCTTTGTGCTGTTTATACTGTTTAGTCGTCATGCCCGACCAGCCTTGTGTAATAATATCGGTCAAAACTGCATATTCTTGACCTTTTTTCACCCCTCTGCGTTCCCATTCATCGGTAAGTTCTTTTCTTACTTCGATGGATTTCAGCCGCTGGTTAATCCAATTGTCGGAATAGCCTTTGCGGTGGTAATACTCCATCAGACGCTCAATACCCAACTCCGGGTCGTCAACTTCCTCCAATCGTTCGCGGGCAATTTCTGCCAGCCATCGTTTAAATGGCTCTGCTTTGGGCGATGGAATGGATTGTATCAAACGGAAAAGTTGCTCCACATCGGCGGCATCGGTCTTGTAAAACTTGCCATCGGAAGACTGCATTTTCAGTTGTCCGATTTTTTCGGACAACTCACTCCCTTCTGCCTGTAGCTTGCGTTTTAGGTCGTCCCAATACTTTCGCGGGCGAATACTCTCCGTTAATACTTCGATAACATCCACCACAGAGATATACCATTTTTCCTGTTCGCTATCCCACAGAGAGCGAACTTGTTTCTCTTCAAATAGTTTTATTGCTGCCTTTTGTGTCATAATTGATTCATAGTTAATTGTTTAGGTGCTAAAGAAGTCATTCCCTGCCCATCTCGCGGCGTGCCGCCGCTTTTCTTCCTGCCGCTTCTGTTCTCTTCTGTGGATGGCGGCGAGGAAGAGGACTAAGCGTTTTTCATCTATGCTTTTCAGGCGGGCTTCGCTTAGGTTTATTTGTGCCAGCCATTGCTTGTAGGGGCGGGTGCGGTGCGATGTTGGGAGGGCTTGGATGAGGCGGGCTAGCCCGCAGCCATTGACACATGCCATTAGCTGCAGGCTTCCTGCTGTCTCTATTGGGAAGAAAGGGGCTATGTTTGCCCATTCTTTGGCGAATCTTTCATTACGCATCCGCAATTTTTTGAGGTATTGCTTCGGGTCTCTTGAATTTACCAAAACGAGGATGATGTCTTTTGCCACAAAATACCACGTCCCGTCAATCTCGTCCACAACGGAACGAATTGGTTGATTCTCGTAAAATGTAATGAAATTATTTGCCATAATTTTCTCAGTACCCGCGAATTGCCTTGATGCCGGGCAGTTCTTTACCCTCGATAAATTCCAGAAGCGCGCCGCCGCCGGTGGAAACGTAGCTCATCTTGTCGGCGATGCCAAATTTGTTGACACAAGCCACCGAGTCGCCGCCGCCCACGAGGGAGAATGCGCCTTTGGCGGTTGCCGTCACGATGGCGTTGCCCACCGCACGCGAGCCGCTGGTGAAGTTTTCAAATTCAAATACGCCCGTTGGACCATTCCAAAGGATGGTTTTGGAGGCTTCGATGACTTCCGCAAATTTCTTTTCGGTTGCCGGACCGATGTCCAAACCTTGCCAGTCGTCGGGGATGGCATCTACGGACACCAATTGCGTTTTTGCATCGTTGCTGAAGTCGTCCGCGATTTTTGCGTCCACCGCCAGCACCAAATTCACTTTGTTGGCTTTTGCCTTTTCTATCAGGCTCAATGCCAAATCCAGTTTGTCGTCTTCAACGATGGATTTGCCGATTTTGCCGCCCACCGCCTTTGTGAAGGTGTAGGTCATACCGCCGGCGATAATCAGATTGTCCACTTTCGTCAATAAATTTTCGATGATTTCGATTTTCGACGACACTTTGGAGCCGCCCATAATGGCTGTGAACGGACGGGCAGTGTCTTTCATCACTTTTTCGACCGCGTCAATTTCGTTTTGCATCAGGTAGCCAAACAACTTATGGTCGGCATCAAAATAATCCGCGATGATGGCTGTGGAGGCGTGTGCACGGTGAGCCGTTCCAAACGCATCGTTCACGTAAGCCGTTGCGTAAGAGGCTAATTGCTTCGCCATCTCCTTTTGGTTGGCTTTTTCCGCCTTTTTGGCGGCTGCCTTCACGTCGTCGGAGGCATCGTCTGCCAAACCGCGCGGCTTACCTTCTTCGGCGGCATAGAAACGCAGGTTTTCCAACAATAATACCTGTCCGGCTTTCAGTGCAGCCGATTTTTCGACCGCTTCCTTGCCCAAACAATCGTCGGCAAAGTCCACTTTCGCGCCCAGCAATTCCGCCACGCGCGGCAAAATATGTTTCAACGAAAACTTCGCATCCACGCCCTTGGGACGTCCCAGATGCGAGCCGATAATCACACTCCCGCCGTCCTTCAAAATCTTTTTCAAAGTTGGAACGGCTGCACGGATGCGTGTGTCATCCGTGATGTTAAACTTTTCGTCCAATGGAACATTGAAATCCACACGAATAAACACTTTCTGTCCTGAAAAATTGAATTTATCAATCGTCTGCATAATATATAATTTTTTAATTAATGATTTTTTTCAAATTCCTGCATCGTTGCCACGAGGGCTTCCACCGCCGATAGTGGCAACGCATTGTAGCACGAAGCGCGGAAACCACCCACCGAGCGGTGCCCTTTGATGCCCACCATACCTCGGGCGGAGGCGAATTTGTAAAACTCGTCTTCCAAATCCTTGTATTGGTCGTTCAGGATGAAGCAGATGTTCATCAGCGAGCGGTCTTCCACGGCTGTGGTGCCCTTAAACAACTTGTTGCGGTCGATTTCGTCATACAATAAGGTCGCCTTCGCCTTGTTGCGTTTGTACATTTCGGGTACGCCGCCGATGCTTTTCAGCCATTTCAGGGTTTGCAAAGCGGTGTAAATCGGCAACACAGGCGGTGTGTTGAACATTGAGCCTTCTTTGATGTGCGTCCGATAGTCCAACATCGTCGGAATCGGGCGCGTCACCTTGCCCAGCAATTCGTCTTTCACAATCACGAAAGTAACCCCCGCAGGAGCCAAATTTTTCTGCGCACCGCCATAAATCAAGCCATATTTCTTCACATCAATCGGGCGCGAAAAAATATCGGACGACATATCGGCAATCAGCGGCACGGGGCTGTCATAATCCGTATGAATTTCGGTACCAAAAATCGTGTTGTTCGTCGTGATATGGAAATAGTCCGCATCCTTCGGTATAGTGTATCCTTTCGGGATAAACGTGTAGTTTGCATCTTTGGAAGATGCCACTTCGATGACTTCGCCAAACAATTTGGCTTCTTTTTGCGCCTTGCTTGCCCACGTGCCGGTGTTGAGATAGGCGGCTTTCTTCTCCAACAGGTTGAACGGCACCATACAAAACTGCAAACTCGCGCCGCCGCCCAGAAAAATCACCGAATAGCCATCGGGAATGTGCAACAACTCCTTAAACAGCGCGACAGCATCCGCCACCACCTTGTCATACTCCTTGGTACGATGGCTAATTTCCATCAGCCCGATGCCCGTACCCTCAAAATCCTTAATCGCCTCAATCGTGCTCAGCACAGCCTCCTGCGGCAAAATCGAAGGACCGGCATTAAAATTATACTTTTTCATATTTTTATTTTTACAATGCCACAAAAGTACAAAATGTTTTTGAATTACAAAACACCTCACAAACTTTTTTTCAAAAAAATTTAATGATTATTTCGCAATCAGCAAAAAATAATTTTTCTTGCCTTTTTGCCCAAGAAGATACTTGCCGCCGAGCAGGCTGGTGGCATTTATTGGGGTGTCGAAATCGGTGAGTTTTTCTTTGTTGATGCTCACGCCGCCGCTTTGCACTAATTTGCGCAATTCGCCTTTGGAGGGGAATACAGGGGCGTTATTGACCAATAAATCGACGGCTTTGATGCCTTCGGTCAGGGCGTTTTTTGATATGTCGAACTGCGGAACGCCGGCGAAAATTTCCAGCAACGTGGCTTCGTCCAGTTTTTTGAGGGCTTCGGACGTGGCGTTTCCGAACAGGATGTTGGAGGCTTCCAGCGCGGCTTCGTAGTCTTCGCGCGAATGCACCATTGAGGTTACTTCTTCCGCCAAGCGTTTTTGCAGCGGGCGGAGGTGCGGCGCATCGTGCTGTGCTGCAATCAGTTGTTCGATTTCGGCTTTGTCCAGCGCGGTGAATATCTTGATGTATTTTTCGGCATCGACATCGCTCACGTTCAGCCAAAATTGGTAGAACTTGTAGGGCGAGGTGTAACGCTTGTCTAACCAGATGTTGCCTGACTCGGTTTTGCCGAATTTGCCGCCGTCGGCTTTCGTAATCAGCGGGCAGGTGAGCGCAAAGGCTTCGCCGCCCGTTTTGCGGCGGATGAGTTCGGTGCCGGTGGTGATGTTGCCCCATTGGTCGCTGCCGCCCATTTGGAGTTTGCAATTTTGATTTTCGTAGAGGTACAGAAAATCGTAGCCCTGCACCAATTGGTAGGTAAATTCGGTGAACGACATGCCGTCGGTTGCCTCGCCCGTCAGGCGTTTTTTCACGCTGTCTTTCGCCATCATATAGTTGACGGTGATGTGCTTGCCGATGTCGCGGATGAAGCCGAGAAACGACTGTTCGCGCATCCAGTCGTAGTTATTGACCATAATCGCCGCGTTGGGCTTGGGTGAATCGAAATCCAGAAACTTCGCCAACTGCACTTTGATGCAATCCTGATTGTGGCGCAAAGTGGTTTCATCCAGCAGGTTACGCTCCTGCGACTTGCCCGATGGGTCGCCAATCATACCCGTGGCACCTCCCACCAGCGCGATGGGGCGATGTCCCGCACGTTGGAAATGTTTCAGCATCATCACGCCCACCAGATGCCCGATATGGAGCGAATCGGCGGTCGGGTCGATGCCCACATACGCCGAGGTCATCTCTTTTTGGAGTTGCGCCTCCGTTCCGGGCATCATCGTGTGAATCATGCCCCGCCATGTTAATTCTTCTACAAAATTCATTTAATACGACTCTTTTTCGTTAGGAAAATCATTATTTTTCACGTCTTTGATGTAATGTGCAACGGCATCCGTGATTACGCCCGACAAATCGGCATAACGCCGGAGGAAGCGCGGCGAAAATTCGGTGTTGATGCCCAGCATATCGTGCATCACGAGCACCTGCCCGTCGGTATATTGACCGGCACCGATGCCCAGCGTGGGGATATGCACTTTTTTGGTTACCCGCTGTGCCAAATCGGCGGGGATTTTTTCCAAAACGATGCCAAAACAGCCCAATTCGGCTAATAAATGGGCATCGTCTACCAATTTTTTTGCTTCTTCGGCTTCGCGGGCACGCACGGCATAGGTTCCAAATTTGTTTATCGACTGCGGGGTCAAGCCCAGATGCCCCATAATGGGGATTCCTGCCGACAGGATGCGCTCCACCGACTCCTTAATCTCCAAGCCGCCCTCAATTTTGACGGCATCGCAGCCGGTTTCTTTCATCATCCGAATCGCCGAATGCACCGCCTCCTTCGAGTTGCCCTGATAGGAGCCGAACGGCAAATCCGCCACCACGAGGGCACGTTTCACGGCTTTGCACACCGCCTGGGTGTACCAAATCATCTGGTCGAGCGTTACGGGCAGCGTGGTCGAGTGCCCCGCCATCACATTGGAAGCCGAATCGCCCACCAGCACCACATCCATCCCCGCCCGGTCGATAATCGACGCCATAGAATAGTCGTAAGCCGTGAGCATAGCAATTTTCTCCTTGCGCTGCTTCATCTCAATCAGCCGCTGGGTCGTAACTTTCCGCGTATCTTCAGTGTGGACGGACATTTGTTTAGTATAAAAATTGGATTATGAATGTTGAATCAAATGAAATACCTTTAGCACCTGAATCGCTTGGTTTCATAACAAATGTAACCCATCTCGGCTTCCATTCAATAGTGAAATGTTCTTCCCAAGGGTTGCCTTTTTCATCTTTGAAAAAATCGCTAAATGGGAGTGGTGAGTAAACTGGGGCATTCTCAGTGCCTAATGACATATAAGCCAATTTTACACCGCTGTCAAAAATATAATCCGTCAATTCTTCCATTTCAAAACCAAAGGTATATAGCGATTTTTCAGCATTCCACACCCAATCATCTTTATCGACTATAAAAGTGTGTTGCTCCGTGAATGGGTCAACTTCGTTTGTAACTTCGGTAACGTAGGTATCACCTTCACAAGACACGCAGAGCAGGGACACCATCCCTACCAATGCGATTATTAAATTCTTTTTTCTCATATTTTTTTTCTTAAAAATTTCGGCAAAGTTAGTCATTATTTTTATTCAAAACAATAGCCTCCATTTGGGCGTTGAGCGTGCTCAGTTCCTGCAAATCAATCCCCGTCTTGCGCCACCGCTCGATTGCCTCGCCGTATAATTGGGCGATTGCCTGCTCAACCGGTGCGAGGAGTTGCATATAGCCGTTGCCGGAACGGTTGTATAAAAGATTGAAATTCAGGTATTTGCTGCCATTGCCGCGCTTGATGGGGAAGACCTTGTGCTTCATGGCGAGGGCTAAATCGCACATTTGAGAGCAGTTGGCGGCTCCGCTTCCAAGCATCATTGGCGGCTGATTGATGCCTGCTTTCGCCCACATCGGCACGGCAACGCCCACCGGCGGATAGCCCAAAATAGTCCACAGCGTGGTCATCTCCGGTGCTTCGCCCTTCTTAACTCCCTGTATGACAATGGATGCGGCGGTCGATTTGCGAGGGATAAAATCTTGGTCAACGACCCACCCCGAAGCCCTTTCCGGCGAAAATTCCTCTTTTTGCAAGTCAATGCCCATCAATGAATGGTAGAACGAGCGCGACAAGTGGTTGAATATCCAATGCGGGGTGATTCCGTGAACAGCCTGCCGCGAAATGATTTCGGAGGCGGTCTGGTGCCGGATATAGCCCATCCCCTCGTTGAAACGTCCGGTGTAGGAAAAATTCGTATAGATGAGATAACCGTTGGGTGCAATTTTGGGGTCGTTGGCATCCACTTTCGCCCAGCGGGTGTTGTTCACCTCGTAGTAGGCGGCACCGCCCTCGGCATCAATCACGCCAAAATTGGCTTCCACGCGCATCGGGCGCGGATATTTGTCGAGAAAAGCCTCGAAATCGGCAAGGTTTTTGCACTCCGACAGGGCTTTATACATCAGCACCCCATCATTGTTCATTTCCTTGACGGCATCATCTTTCAGGTTATACGAAGCCGTGTTCATTATCGAAAAGCCCGCGCTGTTGCTGCCTGTCCACGCGATGTTCGCCTTGTCGGGACTGCTTTGAAGTGCCAAAAAGTCGTATCGGGAGCCTTTGAAAAATGCCATCCGGTTGTTTTCGTCGTCCGTGTCGCGGTGCTTCCACAAAAGGGGTCTGCCATCGGGGGTGATTTTTCCGGTGATAATCGCCGAAGTGCAGCACCAGACATCCCCACAAACAAAAATGCTTGCTACAGACAACAGAACAAATGCAAATATTCTTTTCATTTTAACCATTAACCCTTCACCTTTCACCCTTAACCCTTAACCCTTAACCTTTCACCCTTAATTCTTTGGAGCCTGCTTCAAAACTGCCGTCAGATAGTCCCAAAACTTTTGGACGGTGGCGATTTCCACTTTCTCGTCCGGCGAGTGCGGGAATTTGATGGTCGGACCAAACGACACGGCAGCACTGATGCCGGGCACGTTAGACAGGATGATGCCACATTCCAACCCTGCGTGCACGACCGACACATGCGGTTTGTGTCCGCGCTGCTGTTCAAACACCGCCTCCATCGTCTTCAAAATCGGCGCATTGGAGTTGGGACTCCAGCCCGGATATTCGCCCGACACCGTGAAACTGTTGGCATTTGCCAGACGAAAAATACTTTCGATTTGACTGCAAATGGCTCCTTTCTTGGTTTCAGACGCGCTGCGTGCCAAAAATTTCACTTCGGCGTTGCCGTCACCAACGTTGATAATAGCCATATTGATAGACGTTTCTACAAGGTCGGGCAACAAAGCAACGCGGTTGATAATGTTGTTGGGGCAACTTGTTACGGCATCAATCAGAGCGTGTTGAGTTTTTATCGGCATCAGTTTCATGCCGTTGCTGGGCACTTTCTCGGCTTTGACTGAGATTTTATCTTCGATGCCTTCAAATTCGGTATTAAGTATTTTTTCATAACCTGCCGCCAACTCCAAAAATTTTTCGTAGCGGTTGCCATCCACCACGATTGTTGCGAATGCCTCGCGCGGAATGGCGTTGCGAAGTGTTCCACCCGATGCGGAAGACAAACGTATATTGTGGAGCGTCACCGCAGCCTTCAAAAAGCGGAACATCAATTGATTGGCATTCGCACGTCCCAAATGGATGTCCACGCCGCTGTGACCGCCTTTCATGCCCGTCAGCGACACTTTGACAGCGACGGCGTCGCTTGGCACAGCTTCTTCGCCGTATTGGAAAGTTGCCGTAATGTCGGCGCCGCCGGCACAGCCGATAATCAGTTCATTGTAGTCTTCGGTGTCTAAATTCAGCAGAATTTTGCCCTGAAGAAAATCGGGGCGGATGGCAATTGCGCCGAACATTCCCGTTTCTTCATCGGCGGTAAACAGCCCCTCGATGGGTCCGTGTTCCATGTCGGTGGCTTCGAGCACCGCCATGATGGCAGCCGCTCCGATGCCATTGTCGGCACCCAAAGTCGTGCCCTTGGCTTTCACCCATTCGCCATCGACGCAGGGTTGAATCGCGTCTTTGGAGAAATCGAATTGCAGGTCGGAATTGGCTTGCGGCACCATATCCACATGTGCTTGGAGGATGATGGTTTGGCGATTTTCAAAACCTTTCGTAGCCGGCTTGCGGATGCAGATATTATCTGCGGCATCGCGCAACGTGTTCAGCCCCAGCGATTTACCGAAATTCTCGACAAACGCAGTAACTTCCTTCATCTGTCCCGAAGGGCGCGGGATTTGCGTCAATGCGTAGAAATGCTTCCACACATTAGCCGGCTTCAAACCTAAAATCGGATTTTCCATAATGCTTAATATTTAATGTATTATTTTTTTATAATTGAAACAACGGTGCAAAATTAGATAAAAATCCCGAGATATGCAAGCGTATGAATAAAAAGTCAAGACCAGACATCCTTTTCGGGCATACAGCCTACCGTACTCGAAGTACAAATTGCTACCTTTGTAGCGAATAAATTAATTGTTAAACAACTAATTAAGTATGCTTATGAACAGATGTTGTGGTCTTGACGTGCACAAAGATAGTGTATTTTTGTGTATGTTGGACGAAAATGGTAAAATTTTTTTAGAAAAGCGTTACGGCACGCTCACCCCCGACCTCACGGAGATGCGTGATAC